>CAYOUO010000231.1:0-3284 GCA_964407155.1 uncultured Hyphomicrobiales bacterium
TGATAACGTCGTTCGCGCTTTCCTATATTCTGCAGAACCTTGAGATTCTTCTCATCGGCGCGCGTGCAAAGTTCGTAGCTTTGCCTCCGTTCTTTTCGGGCTTCGTCAGCGTTGCCGATCTGCGGATATCCAATCTCAGTCTGGTGGTCATTGCAGCGACCGCCGTTCTGCTGGTCGGTCTGCGCTATTTTTTGACGCGGACATCGCTCGGCGTGCAGATGTCGGCAGCTTCGGCAGATTTCGAGATGGCGCGTCTGCTTGGCGTGCGCGCCAATCGCGTGATCGCCGCGGCCTTCGGCATCAGCGGTCTGTTCGCCGCTGCCGCATCGTTCGCCATCGTTGCGCAACTCGGCGAGGTCAATCCATCGCTCAGCCTGCTGCCGGTGCTGACCGGCTTTGCCGGCGTCGTTATCGGTGGGCTCGGTTCGCTGGGTGGCGCCGCGCTGGGCGGCTTCCTGCTCGGCTTCCTGACGACGTTGCTGCAGGCGGCTCTGCCAACCGAACTTACGCCGTTCCGGGACGCATTTCTTTTCACGCTGGTTATAGCGTTCCTGTTGTTCAGGCCGCAGGGCGTCCTGCCGGGCCGCAACATGCTGGAGCGCGTCTGATGCCAGCGCGGTCACACCTCGGGCAAGGCTGGGCCGCGCTGATTATTCCAGCGCTGCTGATTGCGTTGATCGTGGTGCCAAGCGGCCTGTGGGCGGACGCGGCAACGAAGTCGATCGTCCGCTCCGCGCTTATCCAGCTCGTCGTCGTCGTGGGACTCTACATCTATTCCGGCAATTCCGGGATCATGTCGTTCGGACAGACGAGCTTCATGGCGATCGGGGCTTACGTCGTCGCGCTGCTGACGATCCCCGTCATGCAGAAGCGGTTCCTGTGGCCGGATTTTCCGGAGGCCGGCCACTTTATTCTGGCGACGCAGCTTCATCCGGTCGCCGCGACAATCGTCGCCGGATTGTTTGCCGCGATCATTGCCGCGATCGTCGGTTTCCCGTTGATGAAGATGTCGGGATTTGCAGCAAGCATCGCCACGCTCGCGCTGCTCATCATATTCAACGTCGTCATCGCCAACTGGAAGGCGGTGACGCACGGCAGCAGCACAGTCATCGGCGTGCCACCGGTGGCGACTCTGTGGAGTACGTTTGCCGTCGCGGAAGCTGCGATACTCGTCGCCTTCCTCTATCAGATTTCCGGCCGCGGCCTCCGCCTTCGCGCCACGCGCGAGGACAACCATGCCGCCGAAGCCATCGGCATCGATGCCGTTCTGGAGCGCAGCATCGCTTTCGCGCTCAGCGCCTTCGTTATGGCTGTTGCGGGCGCGCTCTATGCTTTTACAAATCCGTTTTCGGTCGACACATTTTACCTGACGCTCACCTTCATCTCGATCGCGATGCTGGTGATCGGCGGTCAGCGAAGCCTGTGGGGAGCCGTCGTTGGCACCGTCGTCGTTTCCGTGTTTGTGGACCTGGCGCGGCGCGCGGAGAGCGGCTTCGATATTGGCGGCTGGAGCGTGGCGGCGCCGGTTGGCACGACCGAGGTCGGGCTCGGCATCGTCATGCTCGTGGTTCTGATCGCGCGGCCAGGCGGTCTGGTGGGTGGCCGCGAGGCCATGTGGCCCTGGGTGGCTCTGGCCGGATGGCGGGCGCAGCGCAGCGCTTCAGCAATTCGGGCTGTTGCCGCCACCCAGTTGACCCAAGAGAAGCAATAGCGTTCCTGCAAAAGAAAAAGGCCCGGCCGCAAGGAGGTAACGATGGAGTTCGACTACGTTTTCAAGGGGGGGCGCGTTACCACGACCGAAGGCTCGGCGGTGGCTGATCTCGGCATCGTCGGTGAAAAGATCGCGGCGATCGGCAATGGGCTTCGAGGACGGGAAACGATCGACGCCGCCGGGCTGTTGGTCCTGCCGGGGGCGATCGATCCGCACACGCACTTCGGTCTGCAGATGGGACCGGTGGCGACGGTCGACGACTACGAGAGCGGGACGCGCGCCGCAGCCTTTGGTGGCATCACCAGCTTTATCAACTACGCTTTCCAGGAGCCGGGACGCAGCCTGATCGACGCGATCGATGTCGAACTCGCCAAGAGCAAGGGCCGGACCTATCTGGATTTTGGATTTCACGTCGCGGTAACGCGGCCCGATGAAATCGATCTCGCTGCGGAACTTCCCGCGGTGGTCGCACGCGGCGTCACCAGCCTCAAGATCTTCACTGCGGTCGAAGGCTGGCAGCTCCATAGACGCCAGATGCTCGACGTCATGAGCGCGGCCGCCAGGCTCGGTCTCATTGTCAACGTTCATTCGGAGGATGGACCGCTCGCGGCCTATCTGACCAAGCGTCTGCTCGCCGAAGGCAAGCGGTCGGTGAACTGGCTTCCCGCAGCGCGTCCGCCGACCACCGAGTCGCTGTCCATCACGATGGTGACCGACTACGCCGAGGCGACCGGTTGCTCGGTGTATATCGTCCATCTGGCGTCGAAGAAGGCGCTGGAAACCGCAAGCGCCGCGCGCGCTCGCGGCGTCAATGTTTTTGTCGAGACGCGGCCGGTCTATTTGTACCTCGATCGCAGCCGCTACGATCTGCCGGGCGTGGAGGGCAACAAGTACGCGAGCTGGCCGCCGCTGCGGACGCCGGAGGATCAGGCGGCGCTGTGGAACGGTCTCGCCAGCGGGACGATCCAGACCTACGGAACAGACCATGTGCCGTGGCCCTCGGCGATGATGCTGGCGCCGGATATCGACTTCAGCCAGATTCCGGGCGGTGCGTCGAACGTCGAGACGAGTGTCGGCATGCTGTACGCGGAAGGCGTGGCCAAGGGCAGAATTTCGCTTCGGCGCTTTGTCGAACTGACATCGGCAAACCCGGCGCGCATCTTCGGCATGGCACCGGCAAAGGGCTCGCTCGCGATCGGCAGCGATGCGGACGTGATGCTGATCGATCCCGGCAGGCGCTTCAAGATCATCACCGCGGAGATGCAGTCACGGGCCGATCTCGACCCTTATGACGGGTTCGAACTCACCGGCTGGCCCGTGCTTTCGATGGCGCGTGGCGAAATCATTGTTCGCGATCGCGCGGTGCACGCAAAGCCCGGTCGTGGCCGCTGGCTGAACCGTCAGCCTCATCAGCCGTTGTAGCGGGGGAAGCCATGTCATCTGGCCTCACTCCGGCCGTCGCTGGTCTCGAGCGCGTCGGCTCGCGCGAAGCCGATGAAATCATCGCATCCGCCGCGCCGTCGAACCGGCTGCGTCTCTTCGGCGGTCCGGTCCTTCCCCTGCCGGATCATGT
>CAYOUO010000232.1:0-7535 GCA_964407155.1 uncultured Hyphomicrobiales bacterium
CCGACGCTCGCCGGTCCCGAAATCGGCGTCGCCTCGACCAAGGCGTTCACCTCGCAGCTTTCGGCGCTCGCCGCGCTTGCCGTCGCCGCCGGCCGCGCGCGCGGCAATCTCAGCGAGCGCGACGAGGGCAACCTCGTGCGCGCGCTGTCCGAAGCGCCGCGCATCATCAGCGAGGCGCTCCGCCTCGAGCCGCGCATCGAGCAGCTCGCCCGCGAGATCTCGCGGGCCAGCGATGTGCTCTATCTCGGCCGCGGCACCAGCTACCCGATCGCGCTCGAAGGCGCGCTGAAGCTGAAGGAAATCTCCTACATCCACGCCGAGGGTTATGCCGCCGGCGAGCTGAAGCACGGACCGATCGCGCTGATCGACGAGAACATGCCCGTCGTCGTCATCGCGCCCTACGACCACATCTTCGAGAAGACCGTCTCGAACATGCAGGAGGTCGCCGCGCGCGGCGGCCGGATCATCCTGGTCACGGACCCGAAGGGTGAGGCGGCCGCCTCCATCAAGACGATGGAGACGCTCATCCTCCCCGAGATGCCGGCGACCGTCACGCCGCTTACCTACGCCATCCCCGTGCAGCTGCTGGCCTATCATGCTGCCGTTTCTTTGGGCACCGACGTCGACCAGCCGCGCAACCTCGCGAAATCCGTCACGGTTGAGTGAGCGGGTCGCGCTTCTCCGCGTAATCTGTCAAAATGATCTCATCGGGGGGCGCTTGGGACAACTCGACCAAGGGCTTGAGCGCGAATGGATCCGACTGACGAATCGCCCGTGACAGGCGGCGCGCCTGAACCTGGCGACACGCCGCCTTTCGAAGGGCCGCCGCGCCGCCGCTCGCGCGCGATGGCGCGCCTGCGCGCCTACTTCCTCACCGGCATCGTGATCGCGGCGCCGCTGTTCCTGACCATCACCATCACGTGGTGGTTCTTGCAGTGGATCGACAGCCTCGTCGATCCCTTCATTCCGCCATTCTACCGGCCCGACAGCTACCTGCGTTTCTCGATTCCCGGCTTCGGGCTGGTCGTCGCGCTGATCTTCATCACGCTGCTCGGCTTCATGACGCGGAACTACGTCGGCAGCCGGCTGGTGCAGATGGGCGAAAGCCTGGTCGGCCGCATGCCGATCGTCCGCGGCCTTTACCGCGGGCTGAAGCAGATCTTCGAGACGGTGATCGTGAGCCAGGAAAAGGCGTTCCGCACCGTCGGGCTGATCGAATATCCGCGCCGCGGCACGTGGGCGGTGGTGTTCATCGCCGGAGAGACGCGCGGCGAACTGCGCCGCCACCTCGACGACACCATCGCGGTCTACCTGCCGACGACGCCCAACCCGACGTCGGGCTTCCTGCTGTTCGTCAAGCGGAGCGAGGTCACCATTCTGGACATGTCGCTGGAGGATGCCGCCAAGCTCGTCATCTCTGGCGGACTGGTGACGCCGGAGACGCCGAACATCGCCTCCGCCGCCAAGCGGCGCGTGGACAAGATCAACCTGCCCGGAGCAGCCTGATCGCGTCGTCGCGGCCGAAGATGTAGAGCAGGTTGCGCAGCGCGGCGCCCCGCGCGCTGGCGAGATCGGGGTCGCGGTCCACGATTTCGTGCGCGTCCTGCCGGGCCAGCTCCATCAGCTCGGCATGGCGCGAGAGACTGGCGATGCGGAAGCCGGGGAGGCCGGACTGGCGCGTGCCGAGGATTTCACCGCCGCCGCGCAGCCTCAGATCCTCCTCGGCGATGCGGAAGCCATCGTCGGTCTCGCGCATCACCGTGAGCCGGTCGCGCGCCACCTCGCCGAGCGGCGCCTTGTAGAGAAGCAGGCACACCGATGGCCTGTCGCTGCGGCCCACGCGCCCGCGCAGCTGGTGAAGCTGCGCCAGTCCGAAGCGCTCAGCGTGCTCGATCACCATGATCGTCGCGTCGCTGACGTCCACCCCGACCTCTACGACCGTCGTCGCCACCAGCACGCGGATGTCGCCGGCGAGGAAGCGCGCCATCACGACGTCGCGCTCGGCCGGCTTCATGCGCCCGTGCACCAGTCCGACGATGGCACCGAGCTCCTCCGTCAGCATCCGATAGCGTTCTTCGGCGGCTGCCACGTCGAGCAGTTCGGATTCCTCGACCAGCGGGCAGACCCAATAGGCCTTGGCGCCTTCGGCGGTGGCGTTGCGGATGCGTTCCACCACCTCGTCCAGCCGCTCCAGCGGCACTGCGCGCGTGTCGATCGGCCGCCGCCCGGCCGGCTTCTCGATCAGCCGCGAGACATCCATGTCGCCGTAGTAGGTCAGCACCAGCGTGCGCGGGATGGGCGTCGCCGTCATCACCAGCACGTCGGTGGCGCCGCCCTTGGCGGTCAGCGCCAGCCGCTGGTGAACGCCGAAGCGGTGCTGCTCGTCGACGACGACCAGCGCGAGGTCGCGGAACTCGACGCCTGCCTGGAACAGCGCGTGCGTGCCGAGCAGAAGATCGACCGACCCGTCCGCGAGCCCGGCGAGGATGGCCTCGCGCTCGCGGCCCTTTTCGCGGCCCGTGAGCACGGCGATCGTGATTCCGGCGGCTCGCGCCAGCAGCTCGATGGTGCGTGCATGCTGGCGCACCAGAAGCTCGGTCGGCGCCATGATCGCCGCCTGCGCGCCCGCCTCGATGACGTTTGCGGCGGCGAGCAGCGCCACCACCGTCTTGCCCGAGCCGACATCGCCCTGCAGCAGGCGGAGCATCGCCTCCGGCCGGCCGAGGTCCGTCTCGATATCGGCGAGCGCCGTCTTCTGGTCGCCCGTCAGCGAGAAGGGCAGCGCGTCCGTGATTTTCGCGCGCAGTGTGCCGTCGCCCTTCCGCGCCGCGCCGGCGCGCCGGCGCTGGTGTTCGCGCATCAATGCGAGCGCAAGCTGGCTCGCCAGCAGCTCGTCGTAGGCGAGCCGCGCAATGTGCGGCGTGCCCTCGACGAACTCCTGCGCGGTTTCCGGGTGGTGCGCACGCGTGAGCGCCGCGGCGAATGTCGGCCAGTGATGCTCGGCGACCAGCATCGGCGCGTGCCACTCCGCATGGGCGGGCAGCCTGGCCAGCGCCTCGCCGATCGCCTTCGCCAGGGTCTTCCGCGAAAGGCCGGCGGTCATCGGGTAGATCGGCTCGATCAGCGGCAGGCTGTCGATCTCGTCTTCCGCCACGATGTAGTCGGGGTGGATCATCGTCGGACGGCCGTTGAACCACTCGACCTTGCCGCTGACATAGCGCGTCGCGCCGACCGGCAGCTGCTTCTCGACGTAGTCGCCGCGCGCATGGAAGAAGGTCAGGCCGATCTCGCCGGTGTCGTCGTGGGCGAACACCCGGTAGGGGATGCGCCGGTTGCCGCGCGGCGGCGGCTGGTGCCGGTCGACGCGCACCTTGAGGGTCACCGTCGCGCCCTCCGCCGCGCCCGCGATTCCCGGCTGCCTGCTGCGGTCGATCAGCGCCACCGGCAGGTGGAACAGCAGATCGACGACGCGCGCCTCGCCCCCCTCCGGCGCGCCGACGAGGTGCGTCAGCGTTTCGGCGAGCTTCGGCCCGATCCCGGCGAGGCTGGCGACCGAGGCGAACAGCGGCGTGAGCAGGGGCGGGCGCATCGCCGCGCTCAGGCTGCCGTGCGTGCCGCCTTGATCCGGCTTTCGTCCTTGGCGCTCAGCTTTTTCTTGGCGACCTTCAAATCGTAATGCGACTGCAGGTTCAGCCAGAACTCCGCGCTGTTGCCGAAATAGAGGCCGAGGCGCACCGCGGTATCGGCGGTGATGCGCCGGCGGTTGTTGACGATTTCGGCAATACGATTGGGCGAGATGCCGATCGCCCGGGCGAGCTGGTTCTGTGACAGCTCGTATTCCTCCAGAAATTCGCTCTTCAGCATTTCGCCGGGCGTGACCGGGGCAAAGGCATGGTCAGTCATGATGTAGGTCCCTAGTGATAGTCAACGATGCTGACGTCGTGGGCATCGCCGTCGCGCCAGATGAAGATGATCCGCCATTGATCGTTGATCCGGATCGAATGATATAGCCTGAGATCGCCCTTCAGCTTTTCCAGACGGTTGGAAGGCGGCACCGTCAGGTCCTCAAGCCGGCTTGCCGAGTTGATCGCTTCCAGCTTCAGCTTTGCGCGCCGCGCGAATGCGTGAAATTCGCGGACGATTTCATCGCTGAACAGCGCTTTGGTCCGTTTGTCACGGAAGGAGCGGATCATCCTGCCTGAAGATATACCGGATACCGGTATACGGCAAGACCTCTTTCCGCGCGCTTTCAATCCTGACAAACGCCGCCGCCGCCGCTATATGACCGCGAGCAGGAGTGAACCGGCGCGCCCAAATTCAGGCACGGCGGCTCGAATCTATTGGAAAATCCCCAGCCCATTGGAAATCCGTTGAGCGAGCCGTCTGAAACCGCCGATGCCATCCGCCGCCGGCGCCTCGTGTTCCGCGCCTGGCATCGCGGCATGCGCGAGGTAGATCTGCTCCTCGGGCGATTCGCGGACGCCTCGGTGCCGAAGATGGCGGAAGCGGAACTCTCCGCCTTCGAAGCCATTCTCGACGTGCCCGACCGCGAAATTCTCGCGTGGGTGACGGGCGAGGCCGCCGTTCCGCCCGAGCACGACACAACCTTCGTCCGCCAACTGATCGCCTTCCACGCATGAACATCCCATACCTCACTCCCGACCAGCGCACCCTTCAGACCGCTCTTGCGGGCGCGGCGAGCCTCACGCTCGCTTCGGTGCCGGATGGCATGGTCGGCAAGGTCGTCGCCGATGCGCTCAAAGGCAGCGGCGGCCGGCGCCTCGTCTTCGTCGCCCGCGACGGCCAGCGGCTTGCCGAGGTCGCCCGTGCGCTTGCCTTCTTCGCGCCCGACCTCGACGTGATCGAGTTTCCGGCGTGGGACTGCCTGCCCTACGATCGCGTCTCGCCCCACGTCGCGGTGGTCGCCCAGCGCATGGCGGCGCTGGCGCGCCTCGCCGTGCCGTCGCCGAAGCCGGTGCTCATCCTCACCACGGTGAACGCCGCGCTCCAGCGCGTACCGGAGAGGAACGGCGTCGCGCAGGGCTCGGTGTCCGCGGTGGTCGGCGGCGAGGTCGCGATGGACGACCTGGTTGGCTGGCTGGAGACCAATGGCTTCCTGCGCAGCGCCACCGTCCGCGAGCCCGGCGAGTATGCCGTGCGGGGCGGCATCCTCGATCTTTACGCCGCCGGCTGGGACGCGCCGATCCGTCTCGATTTCTTCGGCGAGACGGTGGAATCGATCCGCACCTTCGACCCCGAGACCCAGCGCACCGTCGACAGGCGCCAGCGCGTCGATCTCGTGCCGGTGAGCGAGATGGTGCTGACCCGCGACGCAATAGCCCGCTTCCGCGAGCGCTACGTCGCGCTGTTCGGCGTCGCCGACCGCGACGACCAGCTCTACCATGCGGTCAGTGAAGGCCGCCGCTACGTCGGCATGGAGCACTGGCTGCCGCTGTTCGCAACGCGGCTGGAGACGCTGTTCGACCACATCGGCGAGGCGCCGTTCATCCTCGACCATCTCGTCGACGAGGCGGTGGGCGGGCGCCTCGACGAGATCGCCGATCACTATCAGGCACGCCGCCAGGCGCTGGAGGCGACCAACACCGGCGGCGGTGCGCCCTACAAGCCGCTGCCGCCCGATGCGCTCTACCTCACCCGCGACGAGTGGGTGGCGGCGCTCGGCCAGCGCCGTCTGGCGCGCATCACGCCGTTCGCCCAGCCGACCGCGACCGCGGTGGTCGATCTCGGCGGCCGCGTCAGCCGCACCTTCGCCGCCGAGCGCGCCGACGAGAAGGTCAACGTCTTCGACGCGGTCATCGCCCACGCCCGCGCGCTCATCAAGGCGAAGAAGCGCGTCGTCGTCGCCTGCTGGAGCGAGGGCTCGCGCGACCGCATGGGGCAGGTGCTGGTCGATCACGGCCTGACGAAGCTGAAGCCGGTCGCGAACTGGCAGGAGGCCGCGGGCCAGGAACCTGATGTCGTCGCGCTCGCCATCGTCGGGCTGGAGGCGGGCTTCGAGACGCCGGCACTTGCCGTCATCGGCGAGCAGGACATCCTCGGCGACCGGCTGGTGCGTCCGCACCAGAAGCGCCGCGCCGCGAATTATCTCTCCGACGTCACCGCGCTCGCCGAGGGCGACCTCGTCGTCCACATCGATCACGGCATTGCCCGCTTCGCCGGCCTGAAGACGATCACCGCGCTCGGCGCGCCGCACGATTGCCTCGAGCTGCTCTACGCCGGCGGCGACCGCGTGTATCTCCCGGTCGAGAACATCGAGCTGCTCTCGCGCTATGGCTCCGAGGGTGCCGACGTTCCCCTCGACAAGCTCGGCGGCGTCGCCTGGCAGACGCGCAAGGCGCGCATGAAAAAGCGCCTGCGCGAAATGGCCGCGGCGCTCATCAAGGTCGCCGCCGCCCGGCTGACGCGCGCCGCGCCGGTCTTCACCCAGCCCGAGGGCGCCTACGACGAGTTCGCCGCGCGCTTCCCCTACGAGGAGACCGAGGACCAGCAGACCGCGATCGATTCCACCCTCGGCGATCTCGCCGCCGGCCGCCCGATGGACCGCCTCATCTGCGGCGACGTCGGCTTCGGCAAGACGGAGGTCGCGCTCCGTGCCGCGTACGTCGCCGTCATGTCCGGCAAGCAGGTCGCGGTCGTGGTGCCGACCACGCTGCTCGCGCGCCAGCATTACAAGACCTTCGCCGCGCGCTTCGCCGGCCTGCCGGTGCGCGTCGCGCAGGCATCGCGCCTCGTCCATGCCAAGGATCTCGCCGCCGCCAACGCCGGCATGGCCGATGGCACGGTGGACATCGTCGTCGGCACGCATGCGCTGCTCGGCAAGGGTATCGCCTTCCGCGATCTCGGCCTTCTCATCGTCGACGAGGAGCAGCACTTCGGCGTCAAGCACAAGGAGCGGCTGAAGGAGCTGAAGGCCGATGTCCACGTGCTGACCCTTTCCGCCACGCCCATCCCGCGCACGCTGCAGCTCGCACTCACCGGCGTGCGCGAGCTCTCCCTCATCACGACGCCGCCGATCGATCGCCTGGCGGTGCGCACGTTCATCTCGCCGTTCGATCCGGTGGTCGTGCGCGAGGCGCTGCTCCGCGAGCGCTATCGCGGCGGCCAGAGCTTCTACGTCTGCCCGCGCATCTCCGATCTCGCCGATCGCCGCGCCTTCCTCGCCGAGTTCGTGCCCGAGGTGAAGGTCGCTGTCGCCAACGGCCAGATGGCGGCGGGTGAGCTCGAGGACATCATGAACGCCTTCTACGATGGCGCCTACGACGTGCTGCTCTCGACCTCGATCGTGGAGTCCGGCCTCGACATCCCGAAGGCGAACACCCTGATTGTTCATCGCTCCGAGATGTTCGGCCTGGCCCAGCTCTACCAGCTGCGCGGCCGCGTTGGCCGCTCCAAGCAGCGCGCCTACGCGCTGTTCACTGTGCCCGCCGACCGCACGCTCACGCCGCAGGCCGAGCGCCGCCTCAAGGTGCTGCAGTCGCTGGACACGCTGGGCGCCGGCTTCCAGCTCGCCAGCC
>CAYOUO010000233.1:0-2870 GCA_964407155.1 uncultured Hyphomicrobiales bacterium
ATGGCAAAACGGGCGACCGCCGCGGTCAGCGGCCAGCGCAGCCTTCCGGCGCCCTGCGCTGCGAAGTAGAGCGCCATGCCGAGGCCGAACAGACCGTAGCAGGGGCCGACGATGTGCAGATACGCGCTGCCCGCGGCGAGCATGGCCGGGTCGCTGTCGAACAGGCCGAGCCAGGCGAGCGGCCGCGCCGCCGCGGCGAGCCCGATCATCTCGGTCAGGCCGAAGGCGATCGCGGCGCCGGTCCAGGCGATGCGCAGCGCCCGCTCGGGGCGGCCGGCGCCGATGCTGGTGCCGACCATCGCCACCAGCGGACTGCCGAAGCCGAAGACCAGCGGCACCAGCAGGTATTCGAGCCGCGCGCCGATGCCGTAGCCGGCGATCGCCGCCGCCCCGAAATGCCCGACGAGGCCGCAGGTCACCGCGACGGTGGCGTTGGTCCCGACGGTGATCAACGCGGCGACCAGGCCGACCTGTAGGATCTGCTTGAACAGCCGCGCCTCGAGCCGCCAGCCGCCGAGCCGCAGCCGCACCACGCTGCGCCCGGAGGCGAGGTAACAGCCCAGCACCGCGACGCCAAGCGCGTAATAGACGAGCAGCGCCACCGCGCCGCCGGCGACGCCGAGCCGCGGGAACGGCCCCCAGCCGAAGATCAGGCAAGGCGACAGCGGCACCAGGATCAGCGTCAGGCCGACGCTGACCCCCGCCGGCACCGCCATATTGCCGGTGCCCCGGATCACATTGGCCAGCGCGTTGAACACCCAGATAAGCACCAGCCCGGCAAAGACGATGTCCGAATAGGTCAGCGCAGCAGCGAGCACCTCGCCGCTGGCGCCCATCGCGCCGTACAGCGCGGCACCGCCGCGCCACATGGCGACGCTGAACGCAGCCGCGAAAACCACGCCGATCGCCACCGCATGGACCGCCAGCCGGTCGGCGTCGTCTCGGCGTCCGCCACCCAGCGCGCGCGCCACCGCCGAGGAAATGCCCCCACCGACCGCGCCGGCGGACATCATCTGCATCAGCATCAACGCCGGAAACACCAGCGCCACGCCGGCGAGCGCGGCGGTGCCGAGCCGGCCGACAAAATAAGTCTCGACGATGCCGAGGCTCGCCTGTACCGCCATGACCAGGACGTTCGGCGCGGCGAGGCGGATCAGCGTCGGCGCGATCGGCGCCTCGACCAGCCGGCGGGTACGCGGGTCGAGCGCCGGGCGGACGGCAGCGGCCGAAGTGGGCTCCGGTACCGGCACGGCGGCGATATCTTCGGCGACTGCCTGGTTTGCCGCGCCGAGGGGCATTGCTATGCTGCCTTCCGCTAGTATCGATTTGCGCGCATATGCACCCACATATAAGAGTGCATATACGCCTTTGTCCAGAGGCAGGGATGAGTGACGCCAAGGTCCGGTTTTCCGAATGCAACTGCCTGGCGATCCGCCAGGCCGCGCGGCATGTGACGCAATTTTATGACCAGCTGTTTGCGCCGACCGGGCTGCGCGCGACGCAATTCGCGATCCTGAGCCGGCTGCGCCAGATGGGGCCGATGCCGATCAATGCGCTCGCCAACCTGCTGGTGATGGACCGCACCACGCTCGGCCGCAACATACTGCCGCTACAGCGCGACGGACTGATCGAGGTCGTCCGCGGCGCCAGCGACCGGCGCCGCCGCGAACTGGGCCTGACCGAGGCGGGCATCAAGCGGCATCGCGACTCGCTCGTTTACTGGGAGGACGCGCAAAAACGGTTCAACACCGTGTTCGGCGACGAGCGTGCCGCGACATTGCGGGCGTTGTTGCGCGAGGTCAGCGCCAGCGAATTCGCCGCGGCGGAGTGAGCACCCGGCGACAGCCGCCGCCGGCCGGGGTCGGGGCGGTGATCATGGCCGGCGGCATCTTTGCCGCCGCGGCGTTGCCGCAGCTTCCCGACGGTGCGTTGCTGACGGCGCCGTTCGCCCTCGTGCTCGCGCTCGGTTGGCTCGGCATCGCCGGGCTGATCCTGCGGAGCACGCTGCAGCGCGGGCTTGGTCACTACACCGGTCCGCTGATCGGCAGCTTCGCGATCGGCACCTGGGTCGCGGCCAGCGCGGTGGTCGCCCGCATGGCGATGCTGGCCGCACCCGACGCGCGGTGGCTCGCCGAAACGATGTTCGCGGCGACGGCCGGCATCTGGTTGTGGTTTTTGCCGCAAGCCCTGCGCAACCTGGTCCGCATCGCCCGTTCGCCGCCCGGCGAGGCGCGACCCAACGGCGTCATTCTGCTCACGACCGTGGCGACGCAGGCGGTGGCGCTGCCCGCGCTCCGGCTGTTTCCCGATGTCGCCGTCGTCCGCGGCGTTGCCGATGCGCTGATGGGGCTCGGCCTCGTCTGCTATCTGGCGGGCGCCGTGCTGATCGCCCGCCGCTACCTTGACGGGCCGCGCTGGCGCCTCGCCACCGATTGGGACAACACCAACTGCATCCTGCACGGGGCGCTGTCGATCAGCGGCCTGACCATGACCGTCGGCGGTGCGATCGGCCCGGATGTGCTGGTGCCTTATTGGGCCGCGACCCTGGCGGTATTTGTCGTGATCGAGACCGTGGAATTGGCTCGGCTCGCCGCGCGGGTGCGGAGCCTTGGCTGGCGCGAGGCGGTGCTCGTCTACGACGTTTCGCAATGGGCGCGGAACTTTACCTTCGGGATGTTTTACGCCTTCACCGCCGCGCTCGCCGGGCGTTCCATGCTCGCCGGCGGCTTCCCGCTGTTGGCCGGGCTCGCCGAAGGAATATGCGGCTACGGCCAGTACGCCGTTCTGCTGCTGCTGCTGGGCGAGCTGGCGCTGATGGCGCGCGCGCTCGCCGGCGGTTTGATCAAAACGGCAGTTTCAGGCCGCCGGGG
>CAYOUO010000234.1:0-4374 GCA_964407155.1 uncultured Hyphomicrobiales bacterium
GACACGCGGCCGGCCTTTCCGCCGGCGCTGACCGAGGGGCTGATCCGCGCGGCGGAGCTGCCCGGCATCCTCGGCGACTGCCACGCCTCCGGCATGCCGATCCTCCACGAGCTCGGGGTGGAGCACATCCGCACCGGCAAGCCGATCTGCTACACCAGCGCCGACTCGGTGTTCCAGATCGCGGCGCACGAGACGCACTTCGGGCTCGAGCGGCTCTACCAGGTGTGCGAGGTGGCGCGGCGGCTCTGCGACCCGCTCAACGTCGGGCGTGTGATCGCGCGGCCCTTCATCGGCGAGACGGCGGAGACATTCAAGCGCACCTCGAACCGGCGCGACTACGCCGTGCCGCCGCCGGAGCCGACGATTCTCGACCGGCTGGAGGCGGCGGGACGGCGCGTGTTTTCGGTCGGCAAGATCGGCGACATCTTCGCCCACCGCGGGACCGGGACGATCCTGAAAGCGCCGAACGACATGGCGCTGGTGGACCGCACTCTGGAGGCAATGAACATGGCCGGCGACGGCGACTTCGTGTTCGCCAACTACGTCGATTTCGACACGCTCTACGGCCATGCGCGCGACGTGCCCGGCTATGCCGCCGCGCTGGAAGCCTTCGACCGGCGGGTGCCGGAAATTCTGGCGCGGGCACGGGCGGGCGATCTCGTGATTTTCACCGCCGACCACGGCAACGACCCCACCTGGCGCGGCACCGACCATACGCGCGAGCACGTGCCGATCATGGGTCTGAGGCCGGGGATGAAGGGCAAGGCAGTCGGTGCGCGCAAGACCTACGCCGACATCGGCGAGACAGTGGCGGCGCATCTCGGCATCGCACCGGGCATGCACGGGACGAGTTTTCTTTAGGGGCGCTCCAAGAAAAGGCGCATCCCCTCTCGCGGGCGGGGGAGAGGCGATGGCGACATCTTCACGCGCCGATGCGTTCGTAGACGGTGGGATTGGAGGCTTGGACCTGTCCCATAGTATACGCGGCGCGGAGTGCTTCGGCGGCACGATCGGCCGCAGCCGCGTCTCTGGCGTGAACGACGCCGAGAGGCGCATCCCTGCCGACCGTCGCGCCGAGGCCGGCGAGTTTCGTGAAGCCGACGGAATGATCGATGGCATCGGTGGGCCGCGTGCGGCCACCGCCGAGCTCGACGACCGCAAGGCCGATGGCGCGCGTGTCGATGGCGGCGACGGTTCCCTCGCCCTTGGGGGAGACATCGCGCACGACGGACGCGGCCTTCAGATATTTGTCGGAACGCTCGACGAAATCCCTCGGGCCGCCGAGGGTGGCGACCATGCGACCAAAGATCTCGGCGGCGCGACCGGAGCGAAACGCCGCCTCGATCTGCTGGCGACCTTCGCCCGCCGAAGCCGCGAGCCTGCCAAGGGCAAGCAACTCGCCGCCAAGCGCAACGGTGACGTTCCACAGGCGTTCGTCAACATGCGCGCCGGTGAGGAACTCGACGGCATTCACTACCTCGACAGCGTTGCCGGCGGCGGTGGCGAGCGGCTCGTTCATGTCGGTGATGAGCGCGCTGGTGGGCAGCCCGGCGCCGTTGGCAACCTCGACGAGACTTTTCGCGAGCGAACGCGAATCCTCCAGCTTCTGCATGAAAGCGCCGGTGCCGGTCTTCACATCGAGGACCAGACCGCCAAGGCCGGCGGCGAGCTTCTTCGACAGGATCGAGGCGGTGATGAGCGGGACCGATTCGACGGTCGCGGTGACGTCGCGGATGGCGTAGAGGCGCTTGTCGGCGGGCGCGAGATCGGCAGTCTGGCCGATGACGGCGCAGCCCACGTCCTTCACCACGTTGCGGAAGAGCACGTTGTCGGGAGCGGTGTTGTAGCCGGGGATCGAATCGAGCTTGTCGAGCGTGCCGCCGGTGTGGCCAAGGCCGCGCCCGGAAATCATCGGCACGAAGGCGCCGCAGACGGCGAGCGCCGGGGCGAGCATGAGCGAGACGTTGTCGCCGACGCCACCGGTGGAGTGCTTGTCGAGGACGGGGCCGCCGAGATCGGACCAATCGAGCACCGTGCCGGAATCGCGCATGGCGACGGTGAGCGCGACCGCCTCATCGCGCGACATGCCCCGGAAAAACACGGCCATCGCGAACGCGGCGGCTTGCCCTTCGGACACAGCGCCGGAGGTGAGGCCCTCGACGATGAACGCGACCTCTTCGGCGGCGAGCGGCTCGCCGTCGCGCTTTCTGCGGATGACCTCCTGCGGCAGCATCGACGCGCTCTAGCCCGTCTCGTCCATGGCAAAGGCGGCAGGGAGTAGTTCGTCCATGCGCCAGGTTTTTCCGTCGCCGGCCGGATCGATCACGTGGACGGGCGTCGCCGCGCTGGAAAATTCGGCCAGCCGCTGGCGGCAGCCGCCGCAGGGCGTGGTCAACCGACCCTCGATGCGATCCGCCACGACCGCGACCTCTGCGATGCGGCGCGCCGGCCCGGGCATGGATGCCGCGACCATGGCGGAAATCGCCGAGGTCTCGGCACAGCAGCCCTCGGGATAGGACGCATTCTCGACGTTGGCGCCAACATGAACGGCGCCGGATTCGGTGAGAATGGCCGCCCCGACATGGAACTTCGAATAGGGCGCATGCGCGTGCCCGCGCGCTGCTTTCGCCTTTTCGTACAGATCTCGATTCATCGGCACTGCGGCGTCTCCGGTTTGGTTACGGCATCTTCGAACGAGGCCGGCAACGACGCAACCGCCGCCGGCAAACGCGTACCGCCCTGCCCGCAGCCTTTGCACGAAATTTTCCATTTGGTGAAAGAATCCGCATGAAAATGACAGCGGTTCATGCAAATCTGGTTTGATCGGGGTTTGCGGGCAGGCGTCCGTGGACCGCCCGGAAAAGGCCGGGAAACCGGCGCCGGAGCGATAGTTTCGGTTGCCAAAGGGAGCGGGCATGCGCCTTGCGTGGCGTACCCGGTCAATGCGGAGACCAGCCAATCGAGGCGAACCGACGGGACCAAATCGCCCGCGGCGCCTGCCAATTTCCTGAAAATGGAGGGTGAGTTGAAAAGAGTGATCAAGACGACGATTGCCGCCTTCATCGCGGCGGCCGCCATGGGGGCGGGAAGTTCGGCGTGGGCATTCAAGGCCTGCACCGTGACGGATACGGGCGGCGTGGATGACAAGGGCTTCAACCAGTACACCTGGCAGGGCGTGAAGGACGCCGCCAAGGAAGGCGGCTTCGAGACGAAGCTGCTCGAGTCCAAGGCCGAGACGGATTACGCGCCGAACCTCAACTCGTTCGTGGCGGCGAAGTGCGACGTCATCGTCACCGTCGGCTTCCTGCTCGGCGTCGCGACCAAGGCCGCGGCCACGGCGAATCCGAACATCAAGTTCACCATCGTCGACTTCGCGTACGACCCGACCATCCCGAACGTGCTCGGCCAGGTCTACGCCACCAACCAGGCCGCCTTCCTCGCCGGCTATCTCGCGGCCGGCATGAGCAAGTCCGGCGTCGTCGGCACCTTCGGTGGCATCAACATCGGCGGCCCGGTCACCGACTTCATGGATGGCTTCGTGTGGGGCGTCGACTACTACAACAAGGTCAAGGGCAAGTCGGTGAAGGTGCTCGGCTGGGATCCGGCGAAGAAGGACGGCGTGTTCGTCGGCGACTTCAGCTCGATCGACAAGGGCAAGGAAATCGCCAAGAGCATGACCGACGAAGGCGCCGACATCATCCTGCCGGTGGCCGGCAAGGTGGGTCAGGGCCCGGCAGCGCTCGCCGCCGAAATGGGCGCCGACAAGCTGAAGATCATCGGCGTCGACACCGACCAGTTCAACACCGATCCGGAGCACAAGAAGGTGTTCCTGTCGTCGGTGCTGAAGAAGGTCGACTCGACCACCAAGACCGCAGTGACGGAGGCCTTCAAGGGCACCTTCAAGGGCGGCGTGATCGTCGGCGACCTGAAGAGCGGCGGCGTGGCGCTGGCGCCTTTCCACGACATGGACAAGCAGGTACCGGCCGAGCTCAAGAAAGAGATCGAGCAGATCAAGGCCGACATCATCTCGGGCAAGATCAAGGTCGGCGCGCCGTCCTAGCGCGACGGCTCCGGCGTGATTTCCCCCGCGCTTCGGCTATGCTGAGGCGCGGGGACGAGCCGGACAGGGACCGGCGGGCGCGACGGGACCCGAGGGAAGCCGGGGGACGCTGAAACTTGGAAATCGAGCTCCGCGGCATCACCAAGCGCTTCGGCGCGGTGACCGCCAACTCCAACATCAACCTGACCATACGGCCAGGCGAGGTTCTTGGCCTGCTGGGCGAGAACGGTGCCGGCAAATCCACGCTCATGAACGTGCTGTCCGGGCTCTACCGGCCGGACGAGGGCGAAATCTTCATCGACGGAAAGGCCGCG
>CAYOUO010000235.1:0-4409 GCA_964407155.1 uncultured Hyphomicrobiales bacterium
CCGTGGCACACGGTCGAGGGCGTCCACTACGGCACGCCGTACCAGTGGGGGCCGAACGTGCTCATGTACAACACCGACGCCTTCAAGGGACAGGCACCGACGAGCTGGAATGTGGTGTTCCAGGAGCAGACGCTGCCCGACGGCAAGTCGAACAAGGGCCGCGTGCAGGCTTACGCCGGCGCTATCTACATCGCCGATGCCGCGCTTTATCTGAAGACTGCCAAGCCGGAGCTCGAGATCAAGGATCCCTACGAGCTGAGCGAGGACCAGTACAAGGCTGTCCTCGACCTGCTCCGCGAGCAGCATCCGCTGGTGCAGCGCTACTGGCATGACGCGACGGTGCAGACCGACGACTTCACCAATGAGGGCGTCGTGGCGTCCGGCTCCTGGCCCTATCAGGTGAACCTGCTGCAGGCGAACAAAAAACCGATCGCCTCGACCATTCCCGCCGAGGGCGCGACCGGCTGGGCCGACACCACCATGCTGCACGCCAAGGCGCCGCATCCGAACTGCGCCTATCTTTGGCTCAACCATTCGCTGGAGCCGAAGGTGCAGGGCGACGTCGCCGCCTGGTTCGGCTCGGTGCCGGCCGTCCCCGCCGCGTGCAAGGGCAATGCGCTCCTCACCGACGACGGCTGCAAGCTGAACGGTTTCGACAACTTCGACAAAATCGCGTTCTGGAAGACGCCGATCGGCAAGTGCCAGACGCAGGAAGCCTGCGTGCCCTACTCACGCTGGGCCAGCGACTACGTGGCGATTGTCGGGGGACAATAATCCGCGGCCTTGAGAACAGCGGCGGCGGAGAGCGTAATGTTGCGGGCATGACAGCAACCGCTTCCGCCGCCGTGTCCTTTCGCGGCATCTCCCGGATTTTCGGCGACGTGCGCGCCGTCGACAATCTCGATCTCGACATCGCGCCCGGCGAGTTCTTCGCGATGCTCGGGCCTTCCGGTTCCGGCAAGACGACGTGCCTGCGCCTCATCGCGGGCTTCGAGCAGCCGAGCGGCGGCGAAATCGCGATCTTCGGCGAAGCGATGGCAGGCGTGCCGGCCTACCGCCGGCCGGTGAACACCGTCTTCCAGGACTACGCGCTCTTCCCGCACATGAACGTGCTCGCCAACGTCTGTTATGGGTTGACCATCCGCGGCGTCGCGCGCGATGAACGCGAGAAGCTCGGCCGCGAGGCGCTGGCGCTGGTGAAGCTCGCCGGCATGGAGGCGCGCAAGCCCGGTCAGCTTTCGGGCGGACAGCGGCAGCGCGTGGCACTGGCGCGCGCGCTCGTGGTGCAGCCGAAAGTGCTGTTGCTCGACGAGCCGCTCGGTGCCCTCGACCTCAAGCTCCGCGAGGAGATGCAGGGCGAGCTGAAGGGCCTTCACCGGCGCCTCGGCCTCACCTTCGTCTTCGTCACCCACGACCAGGGAGAGGCGCTGTCGATGGCCGACCGCGTCGCCGTCTTCAATGAAGGACGTCTCGTGCAGGTCGGCGCTCCGGATGAGATATACGAGCGGCCGCGGAGCCGCTTCGTCGCCGATTTCGTCGGTGGCTCCAACGTCATCGAGCCCGGGACGACCGCCGCATGGATCGGCGTGGCGAAAGCTGCCAGCCTCCGCCCCGAGAAGATCGCGGTGCTCTCGGAAAACGCCTCCACGCCCGACGGGGCCATCGTCGTCGCCGGCACGGTGAGCGAGGTGCTCTATCACGGCGCGACCCAACGTATCGAGGTTGCGACCGATGCCGGCCGCCTCGTCGCCGCGGTTCCCGCGCGCGACGGCCCCGTCGCTTCCGGCGGCAATGTCCGTCTTGCCTTTCCTCGCGAGGCGCTCCACCTGATGGACGCGCCATGACACTCGCCCCGGCGCTTATCGGCGAACCGCGCGAGAGCTGGCTGCGTCGCCTCTCGGACACGCTCAGCGCGCGGCGCGGATTTTTCCTGCTGTTGCTTCTGGTGCCGCCGCTGCTTTGGCTCGGCGTCGTCTATCTCGGCTCGCTGTTCGCACTGCTCGCCGAAAGCTTCTTCTCGCTCGACGATTTCTCCGGACTGGTCGTGCGCCAGCCGACGCTCGCCACCTATGCTCAGCTGCTGCAGCCAGCGAACTTCGCGATCATCGTACGCACCACGGCACTCGCCGCGACCGTCACCATCCTGTCGATTGTCGTCGCCTTCCCCATCGCCTACACCGCCGCGCGCTACGCCCGCGGTCGCGCCAAGGCGGCCTTCTACCTCGCGGTGATGATGCCGCTATGGTCGAGCTATCTGGTCAAGGTCTACGCGTGGAAGCTGCTATTGGCGAAGGAAGGCGTCATCGGCTGGGTAATGGATGCGATTCACGCCACGCCGGTGCTGAACGCCGCGCTCGCCATCCCCGTCATCGGCGGGCCAGCGCTGTCGACCAGCTACATCGGCATGGTGCTCGTCTTCATGTACCTCTGGATCCCGTACATGATCCTCCCGGTGCAGGCGGCGCTCGAGCGCGTGCCGGTCTCCCTGATCGAGGCTTCGCGCGATCTCGGCGCCAGTCCCGGCCAGACCTTCCGCACGGTCATCCTGCCGCTGGCACTGCCGGGCGTCGTCGCCGGCGCGATCTTCACCTTCTCGCTGACCCTCGGCGATTACATCGTGCCAGAGATCGTCGGCCCCTCCTCTCTCATCCTTGGGCAGGTCGTCTATGTGCAGCAGGGCACGGCGGGCAACATTCCGCTCGCCGCCGCCTTCTCGGTCGTGCCCGTCGTTGTCATGGGCCTGCTCCTCACCATCGCGAAGCGCACCGGAGCTTTCGATGCCCTGTGAGGCGATCGCCCCATGAACGGCCGCGCGTCTCTCGGGCTGAAGGTTGCGGCGGGCGCTGGGCTGCTGTTCGTCTACGTGCCGCTCGCCTTCATCGTGCTCTACGCCTTCACTACCGACGACCGTAGCTTCCAGTTCCCGATCCCTGGGGTGACGCTGAAGTGGTTTGCGGTCGCATGGGGCCGACAGGACATCTTCAACGCGTTGAAGCTCTCCGTCGGCATCGCGACGCTGGCCACCATAGTGGCGCTGCTGCTTGGCACGCTCGCCGCCGGCGCCCTCGCCCGTTCGCGCTTCTTCGGGCGCGAGGCGATCTCGCTGCTTTTCGTGCTGCCGATCGCGCTTCCTGGCATCGTCACCGGCATATCGCTGCGTGCCGCCTTCGACCTCGCCAACATTCCCTTCTCGTTCTGGACCATCGTTCTTGGCCACGCTACGTTCTGCATCGTTGTGGTCTTTAATAACGCGCTGGCGCGCTTCCGCCGCCTGTCGCCATCGCTAGTCGAGGCCTCGATGGACCTCGGCGCCGACGCCTTCCAGACTTTTCGCCTTGTCGTCTTGCCCAACATCGCGACCGCGCTGCTCGCCGGCGGCATGCTCGCCTTCGCGCTGTCGTTCGACGAGGTGATCGTGACGACTTTCACCGCCGGCCAGCAGACGACGCTGCCAATCTGGATGCTGTCCGAGCTGGTGCGGCCGCGTCAACGCCCGGTCACCAACGTCGTCGCCGTCTTCATCATCGCCGCAACCTTCCTGCCGATCCTCGCCGCCTACTACCTCACCGAGGGCAAGGATACGGTCGCGGGACAAGGGAAATGACGCGTCAGCGTCATCCCGGCAGAGGCCGGGATCCAGAATAAGGAGCGAACGCCATGCAGACTGGGATGCTCATCGGCTCCAAGCTCGTCAAGGGCACCGAGCATGAGGAAAAGATCATCAACCCGCGCACGGGCAAGCTAATCCTTTCGCTGCCTGAAGCCTCGACCGAACAGGTGGAGGCGGCGGTCGAGGCCGCCGACAAGGCCTTCGCCAAATGGTCGCGAACGACGCCGGCCGAGCGCGCCGGCTATCTGCTCAAGCTTGCCGAACGCATTGCCGCCGAGGAGCAGGAGATCGCCGACCTCGAGGCGCTGAACTGCGGCAAGCCACGCCACACCGTGCTGCGCGACGAGACGCCGGCGATCATCGACGTCATCCGCTTCTTCGCCGGCGCGGCGCGCGTGGTGCCCGCCTCCGCTGCGGGCGAATACCTGCCTGGCTTCACCTCGATGGTGCGGCGCGACCCGATCGGGGTCGTTGCCTCGATCGCGCCGTGGAACTACCCTCTGATGATGGCAGCGTGGAAGGTCAGTCCGGCGCTCGCCGCCGGCAACACCGTCGTGCTGAAGCCATCCGAGCAGACGCCGCTCACCACATTGAAGCTCGCGCAGATCGCGGCCGAGGTGCTGCCCGAGGGCGTGCTCAACGTCGTCGTCGGCCGCGGCGAGACAGTGGGCAACGCGCTCATCAACCACCCCAAGGTCGCGATGATCTCGCTGACCGGCGACATCGCCACCGGCAAGAAGGTGCTGACGGCGGCGGCGAAAACGATCAAGCGCACGCACCTCGAGCTCGGCGGCAAAGC
>CAYOUO010000236.1:0-2737 GCA_964407155.1 uncultured Hyphomicrobiales bacterium
GGTCGGCATGGTGCGGGAATCTTCCGTGACCAGGACCGCGTCGGCGTCGTAGACGGGCGCGATCGAATCGTCGCGCCCGGGCCGTCCATCGACGACCTCGCAACGCTCCACGGCGGCGGCAAATTCGGCGATGGCGGCGTAGCTTGCCACCGGCGTTCGGCGCGAGGCGACGACCACCCACGAGATTCCGGGCACCGTCGCGTCCACCGCTCGCAGCCGCGCGAGCAGGACACGCACGTAGTCGTCCGAAAAATCGAAGCCGTCGCCGCGCGCCTCGCCGCCGAGCGCGATACCGATGCGCGCACCGGCGAGACCGCGAAATGGCGGGCGCTCCGCGAACGGCCGGAAGCGCAGCACCGGGATGAGACTGAAGACGTGATATGGCGTCACCACCTGCCCGCGCAGATGCGCGAGGATGCAGTCGATATCCCCCGGCGCGATGCCGCGCGCCACGCCGGAATAGATGTTGCGCGCGCGGTTGCGGCGCTTGAGTAGCACATTGGCGGCCGTGGTCGCGCCCGAGGCCGAGACGATGAGGTCGAACGGCTGCTGCCAGTCACCACGGACGACCGCTGGGAGAAACATCTCCGCGCCCGGCAGGGAGAGCGCGAAGCGCCGCGTGAGATGACCGCGCAGCGGCGACCACGGACCAATACCGAGACGTGTGACATTGTCGGGACGAACATCTGCGATTGCAGCGACGATCGCCTCGCATTGCCGCGTGTGACCGCTCAGGTGATCGTGTATCAAAGCGATGCGGAGCGAAGATATCCCCATCTCTTCCGTGCGATTTGGTGCTCAGCGCGAAATAGCCACGTTGATGTGTCGTTATTTCGGCAAGCGGAATCACTTAGCGCACGCATCGAAGCGAGGAAGCTTCAAGTCACGATGATCCAGCGACTCCTACGCTTCGGCCAGAAACCACCGCACGCAATCACCTCGGCACCACGCATCGAGAGACAGGCCGAAAAATCTTCGGCCGACGTCGTCTTCATCAATCATCGAACGTCGGTCTTCAACCTCGGCGACTATCTCAGTACGCCGCGCCACTATTTCAAAATGACGCCGCGCGACCCGAAGCGGCCGATCACCGTGATCGGCGGCGGCGTGTACGACGACTATCGCAAACTGAAGCGGGACGTGCCGGACGTCGACCTCGACGGCAGCATCAAGGTCGCCTGGGGAATCGGCGTCAGCAGAAAGGACCGGACGCCGGGGACAGAGATTCTGCGCACCCTGGCGAAATCGTTCGACTTCATTTCCACGCGCGACGCGAATTTCGCCAGCGAGGAAGTCCCCTTCTGCCCCTGCGCCAGCGTCCTCAATGCGATCACCGACATGCCGGTCGGGTCCGGCACCGCGATCCTGCTCAACTTCTATCCGCGCGCCAGCGGGCCGAACCCGCTTGCGATGCTGGCGGAGTACGAGAACGAGTACATCGTCGGTTCGAATGCGATCGGCGAGGCCGACTTCCGCGTACTGTTCGGACAGGCGAGCCATATCGTGACCAACTCGTACCACACGGCGTACTGGGGCCTGCTGTCGGGGCGATCGGTCGGCATCGTGGGCTTTTCGTCGAAGTACGACAGCATCAGCGCGATGTTCGATCTCGATTATCGGTACGAGTCCTACCAGCGCGGCGACGGCGACGGCCTGAAGACCGCCATCGCCAGCGTGCTCGCCGCCGGCCGCTTCGTGCGGCTGGACGATCCGGCCGCGTACAAGGCGCGCTTCCGCGCGCTCAACCTGGATTACGCGCGGCGGCTCGTCGATGCCGGCGTCTTTGCGAGCATCGAGCCGATCGCCGACGGCGACCGGCCACTGTCGGTCCGCAACCGCGAAATCTATCGCGAATTCGTGCTGCTCGAATGGTAGCCGAAGCCCGATCCGCCACATACGGCGCTGCCGAAATCACCGCGGGGACCGGCAATGGCGCGCGCTAAGGTCGCGATCTTCAATGACACGTCGCTGGCGCACCACTTCGGCTGCGACGCCGTGATGGCGACCATCGCACGGGAAGTCGCGGGCCGCGGCGGCGAGATCATTCACCGCCAGCCCCCGGGCGCGCGCTGGAAGGACGATCCGACGTCGCTCGGCGCGATCGACGAGGCGGCGCTGGTCATCGTCAACGGCGAAGGCACGCTCCATCATTCGCAGGAGAAGGCCGTCCTGCTCGGCGACCTCGCCGCCTACTGCGCCGCGCGCAGCAAGCCCGCCTTCCTGATCAACGCGACCATCGAGGCCAACGATCCGGCGCTGACGGCGAACATCCTGCGTTTCACCCGCATCTGGGTGCGGGACAGCCACTCGCAGGGCGAGGTCGCGGCAGCGGGCGGTTCGGCGGAGATCTGCGGCGACCTCTCCTTCGGCGCGGAGCTTGCCGCATGGCGGGGCGGGAAAGGTACGATCGTCATCGACAGCACAGTGCGGACCGCGCGAAAACTTCTGGCCAAGACCGCCGATCGCATGAAGGCGCCGTTCCTGTCGATGCGCTATGCGCCCGGCCCGGCCTACCGGCGACGTGGATGGCCGCGGAAGCGATTCTCCACCGCCGAGCGCGACGACAGCCTCGCTCTCAGCGAGTTCCGCGGTTTCGCCGAGTATCTCGGCGCGTTCGATGCCCTCATCACCGGCCGTTACCACGCGCTCTGCTTTGCCGTGAACATGGGCATGCCAGTCGCGGCGATTGCGTCGAACACCCGGAAAAACCACGCCCTCATCGCCGACATCGGCCTCG
>CAYOUO010000237.1:0-9453 GCA_964407155.1 uncultured Hyphomicrobiales bacterium
GGCAGGGGTCGGTGATGCTGAGTCCGTAGACAAGCTGCCTGGGATCGTCGCGGCCAGGGGTGAATTTCTGCGCGCCGGCGCGCAGGTTGCTCTCGATCATGGTGCCGAAGACGCGCCGGCTGCCGGCCGCCACTTGCCGCGCCAGCTCTCGTGCCACATCCAACTGCCGCTCGTGCTGCTTAGCGCAGTTGGCATGCGAGCAATCGACCATCAATGTGCCGGGTAAGCCCGCGTGCTCCAGCGCTGCGCAGGCTGCGGCCACGCTCGCTTCATCGTAGTTGGGCGCGGCCCCGCCGCGCAGCACGACATGGCAATCCGGATTGCCGCGCGTGCGCACCATCCCGACTAAGCCACGCTTGTGCATGCCGAGAAAGTGATGCGGGCGCGAGGCTGCCTGGATCGCGTCGCAGGCGATCTTCACATTACCGTCGGTACCGTTCTTGAAGCCGATAGGGGCTGAAGAACCGGAAGCCAGCTCGCGGTGCACCTGGCTCTCGGTGGTACGCGCGCCGATGGCGCCCCAGGCAATCAAGTCGCCGATGTATTGCGGCGAGATGGTGTCGAGCAACTCGCTCGCCGAAGGCACACCCAAGCGGCCGATGTCGATCAGGAGCTGGCGTGCGATGCGCAGGCCCTCGCTGATGCGGCAGCTCTCGTCGAGGTAGGGATCGTTGATGAGCCCTTTCCAGCCGACCGTCGTGCGCGGCTTCTCGAAGTAGACGCGCATCACGATCTCCAGTGTATCGGCCGCGCGCTCGCGTTCTGCCGCAAGGCGCCGGGCGTATTCCAGCGCCGCAGCGGGATCGTGGATCGAGCAAGGGCCGACGATCACCAGCAGGCGGTCGTCGCTGCCGTTGATGATGCTGCGGATATGCCGGCGCGCGTCGGCGACCAGCGCTTCCACCGGCGTACCGTGGATCGGGAAGAAGCGGATGAGATGCTCGGGCGGCGGCAAGAGGACGATGTCGACCACGCGCTCGTCGTCGGTGCGCGAGGTGCGGTCGTCGTGGTGGATCTCGTCGTCGACCGGGGCGGAGGTCGTCATCGCGGCACTCCGCGACCAGCGGTAGTTGCAAACAAGCAGGTCAAACCAAGGTCTCCAATTCGTGCTCGGCTTCCAAGCTTTGCCGGTCGCGGCCGATGGTCGCCACCGCGAGCTTGCGGCCCTCGCGCCAGTAGGTCACCGCCGCATCGCCCGCAGCGAGGACGCCGTCGATTTCGACGCGGTCCCAGCGCTCGGCATGGCCGACGTAGTTGATGGTCGTGCCGTAATGATGGCTCCAAAAGAAAGGCACCGCGTCGTAGCGCTCCCGGTGGCCGAGGATGTTGCGCGCGGCGACTTGCCCTTGCCGTTGCGCCACCACCCAATGCTCGACGCGGATCGCCTCGCCGCTGTGCGGATCGGGCCAGCGTGCGACATCGCCCGCGGCATACACGCCCGGCGCGCTGGTCTGCAAATAGGCATCGACGAGGATGCCGCGGTCGATGGCAAGACCGGCTTGCTGCGCAAGCGATAGCGATGGCCGCACGCCCACACCAAGGACGATGAAGTCGGCCTCCACCGTCGTTCCGTCGCTCAAGTCGACGCGCTCGCCGTCGACACAGCTCACGGTGGCACCCAGATGGAAGCTCACACCCTGCGCCTCGTGCAAATCACGCACATACAGGCCCAACTCGCGCCCCAGCACGCGTTCCAGCGGTACCGCCTCCGGCCCGACTACGTGCACCCTAAGGCCGCGTGCTTGCAGCGAGGCTGCCACCTCGAGGCCGATGAAGCTGGCGCCCACCACGACCACGCGCTGCGCCGCGGCGGCCTTGGCGACGAGCGCGCGACTGTCGGCGAAGGAGCGCAAGTAGAATAACTGCTCGGGACGCGCGCCGGGCACTTCGATGTGCACCGGATCGGCGCCGGTCGCGAGCAGCAGCGCGCCATAGGCATAACGCGCCCCGTTCGCCAGCGCCACTTCGCGTTGTACCAAGTCGAGCGCGGTCACGTTGGCATTCAGCACCAGATCGACGCCGCGCTCGCGATAGTAGTCGGGCGAACGCAGCGGAATCCAATCGTCGGGGGCGGTGCCGGCGAGAAAATCCTTGGACAGATTCGGCCGGTCGTAGGGCGCCGAGGCGTCGACGCTGAGCATCGTCACGCGCCCGCCGTAGCCCTCGCGCCGCAGCATGTCCGCCGCGGCGAGTCCGGCCGCGCCGCCGCCGACGATCACTACTGCGGACGGCTCGGCGGCCGCAACGCGCGGAACCGACGGGATTAGCTTTTCGCGCGCATAGGCACGCTCGCCGACCTGCTCGACGCGCCAGCAGGGAAGGGCGTCCAGCGCCGGTGCGCGCAGCGCCTCGCCGCTGCGCAAGCTGAAGCAGGCGTGATGCCAGGGGCAGCGAACCGTGTCGCCGGCGCGGACGCCCTTGCCGAGCGGTCCGCCGTAGTGCGTGCATTTGGCGCTGATCGCAACGATTTCGCCGCCAAGGCGCGCGACAAGCACGGCCTCGTCCCCTACATGGCCGGCCACCATCCCGTCCGCGGTGAGTTCGGACGCCGGAATGCCTTGCGCAAGATCAGGACCGGTCGGTTTCTTAGCCTGGGTTGCCACGTGCGGCTCCTCTTTCGCATCCCGAAACGCCAGCAATTTGACGCCGTGGCGCGCGGTAGGTTCCCGCTGCCCGGGAACTTCTGGGCTCCGCCGCCGTCAAATGGCGGCACCGGGCTTCAGAGAGATCGCGATGAATATGCTGAACAAACGTCTTAACGCCACCCTTGCCCAGGCTTCTGCCTCTCAGGAAGGCCTGCCGTCGCGGGCCGAGGCCGAAGCGGCAGTCAGGACACTCATACGATGGAGCGGAGACGATCCCGCGCGCGAGGGCCTGCGCGAGACCCCGGCGCGCGTCGTGCGCGCCTATGAGGAATGGTTTCAGGGTTATCGCGAGGATCCGCACGAGATCCTGAACCGGACCTTTTCTGAAACAGGGGGATATCGCGAGCTCGTCCTCCTCAAGGATATCGAGTTCGCATCCCACTGCGAACATCACATGGCGCCGATCACGGGTCGCGCGCACATCGGCTACATCCCGCGCGAGCGCGTGGTCGGCATTTCCAAGCTGGCACGTCTGGTCGACGTCTATGCCCGGCGGCTGCAGATCCAGGAGCGCCTCACCAGCGAGATCGCCGAAGCACTCAATGACGCGCTCAAGCCTCTCGGCGTCGCGGTCATGATCGAGGCGACGCATGGATGCATGACGACGCGCGGCGTGCACCAGCATCGCGCCACGCTGGTGACGTCCAGAATGCTTGGCGTATTCGAAACGGATGGCGAGCGGCGTGCCGAGTTCAGGGCGGCGGTCGGCGTCCATCATCATCCGATCAGCGCTTCCGGTGCGACAGACCGAAGGTGAGGGTCAAGGCGACGACGGGCGCGACGCCTTTGACCGTTCACGGCCTCGCCGTCCGATCCTCGGCGACAGGATGACCGTGCCGCAGCGACCGCACCGGTCCGGACGCTGCCGGATTCGCAGCAGGATGACGCGTCTTCTGCTGCCAATGCCTCAGTGAACTGTCGCCCGTCGCCCCGCGCGGCGCGGAATTCCGCCACGCTGCGTGTGGCACGGTATCTGCCAATGGATGCTTCCCAGGCCTCCCGGAGAGGCCCATCAGGAGAAGCCGTCCATGAAGAAAAATCTGCTCGCATCCGCGCTCCTCGCCGCGGCGCTCATCGGTCCCGCGGTCGCGGCGCACGCCGCCGATCCCATTCGCATCGGCTATCAGACCAACGTCGATCCCGCGAAGGTCGATCAGGCCGACGGCCTTTACGACAAGGCGTTCGGCCGCCCGGCGACATGGGTCAAGTTCGATTCGGGCGCCGAGGTGAACGCGGCGATCGCCGGCGGCTCCATCGACATCGGCCTCGTCGGATCGAGTCCGCTCGCGGTGGCCGCCAGCAACAAGCTGCCGATCGAGACGTTCCTGCTCGCCGATCTCATCGGCGACGCTGAAGCGCTGGTCGTGCGCAATGCCGCCAACATCTCGAAGCCGGAAGATCTCGTCGGCAAGACGATTGCGGTGCCGTTCGTTTCGACGACGCACTACAGCCTGCTCGCGGCGCTGAAGCACTGGAACATCGACGCCGGCAAGCTGAAGGTCATCAACCTCAAGGCGGCGGAGATTCCCGCGGCGTGGGCGCGCGGCGACATCGACGGCGCCTACGTCTGGGATCCGGCGCTTGGCGCGGTCAAGCCGACGGGCCACGTTCTGGTTTCGTCGAAAACCGTGGCGACCTGGGGCGCGCCAACGTTTGACGCCTGGATCGTACGGAAGGACTTTGCCGCGAAGAACCCGGACGTTGTCGCGGCCTTCGCCCGCGTCACCGGTGCTGCCTACGCCAGATACCTGAAGGACCCCGCGGCGTGGGTGGCAGACAAGGACAACATCGACAAGGTCGCCCGCCTGACCGGCTCGAAGCCCGAGGACGTCGCCGGTCTGCTCGCTGCCTATACCTATCCCTCACTCGCCGACCAGGCATCGCCGGCGGTGCTCGGCGGCGACACCCTCAAGGCGGTCGCCTCGACCGCCGAGTTCCTGAAGGAGCAGGGGAAGGTGCCCGAGGTGCTTGCCGACTACAGCCCCTACGTGACGGCCGAGTTCGTCAAGCAGGCGGCGGCCAGCAACTAGAGAGCCCTATGCGCGCGATCCGGCGCCGTTCCGCCGGGTCGCGTTCTTTCGTCTTCACGGAGGCAGCCACGATGACCACCGTACCGGAACTCGAGGCCCGTCAGCTTTCCGTCGACTATGGCGGCGGACACCGCACGCTGGCCGCGCTCGATTCGATCGATCTCAAGGTCAATACCGCCGACTTCGTCGCGATCCTCGGCCCTTCCGGCTCGGGCAAGACGACGTTGCTCAATGTCTTTGCCGGTCTGGTCTTCCCGTCGCGCGGGCAGGCGCTGTTCCGCGGCAAGCCGATCGCAGCGCCGTCCGCTGAACGATCCGTTGTGTTCCAGCGGCATGCCCTGCTGCCGTGGCTGAATGTACTGGAAAACGTGGCCTTTCCGTTGAAAATCAAGGGCGTCGACAAGCGCGCGCGCCGCCGGCAGGTCCTGCCGCTGCTCATCCAGGTCGGGCTCGCCGAGTTTGCCGACCGGCCGGTATGGACCCTGTCCGGCGGCATGCAGCAACGCGTCGGCCTTGCCCGCGCGCTCGCCGCCGATCCGGGCGTGCTCCTCCTCGACGAACCGCTGGGCGCGCTCGACGCGATCACCCGCGAGGACCTGCAGCGGGTGCTCCTCGACCTGTGGGCGGCAACCGCGAAGACAGCCGTGCTCATCACGCACGACATCGAGGAGGCGGTGTTTCTGGCGACGCACCTCATCGTCTTGTCGCAGCGTCCGGGGCGGGTCGTCGGCAGGTTCGAGCTGCCGTTCTCGCGGCGCATCGCCGCCGGCGAGGATGCCCGCGCGATCAGGGCGGACGCCGGCTTCTCGTCGATCAAGGCCAAGCTCCGCGCCATCATGGACAGGCACGCGACGGGCGCGCGGGCGCTGGTGCCCGCATGACGACCGAACTGTTCGTCATCGAACACGGGCTGCCACACCGCGTTGCCGAGACAAGGCCGCGGCGACGGTGGCTGCCGCGGCTGCCAAGGCCCGTGCTCTTCCTCGCCGCCTCCGCCGTGTTCTGGCTGGGGCTGTGGTGGGTGCTCGCCGCCATTCAGATCGTGCCGCCGCTGTTCCTGCCGCCGCCGACCGCCGTCGCGGCGCGCTTCGTCTCCGTGACGCTCAACGGCTATGCCGACGCCACGCTGCTGCAGCATGCCGGCGCGAGCCTGTTCCGCGTGCTGACCGCGCTGGCGCTGGCGTGGGTCGTCGCGGTGCCGGTCGGCCTCGGCATGGGCCTGTCGAGCGTGGTGCGCGGCATATTCGATCCGGTGATCGAGGCGTACCGGCCGGTGCCGCCGCTCGCCTACCTTCCGCTCGTGGTCATCTGGTTCGGCATCGGCGAAGAAGCAAAAATTCTGCTCATCTTTCTCGCCATGGTGCCGGCGATCGCGCTGTCGACCGCCAGCGGTGTGCGCAGCGTGCCGCTCGAGCGCATAAACGCGGCGCGCACGCTCGGCGCTTCGCGCTGGCAGGTCCTGGCGCATGTCGTGCTGCCGAACGCCCTGCCGGAAATCCTGGTCGGCACCCGCATCGGACTGGCCGTGGGCTGGTCGACGCTGGTCGCCGCCGAACTGGTCGCCGCCCAGCGCGGTCTCGGCTTCATGATCTGGACCGCGTCGAACTTCCTCATCACCGACGTCGTTCTGGTCGGGATCCTGAGCATCGCCGCGATCGCCTTCGCCATGGAGTTCGTGATGCGCGTGCTCGAGCGGCGACTGACGCCATGGAAAGACAAGCAATAGGAGGAGACCGACCATGCCCCTGCGCAACACACCCTTCGAACTGACCGCACTGACGCCGGCAATCGGAGCGACCGTTTCCGGACTGGACCTCTCGCAGCCGATTTCCGGGGAGACGACCGAAGCCCTGAAGGACGCGCTCGACGACCGCCTCGTCCTGTTCTTCGCGGACCAGCGGCTGACACCGGCCGAGCAGCGCAGTTTTGCCGCGCACTTCGGTCCCCTGCACGTCCATCCGATTTATCCGAACGTGCCGGAGGCGCCGGAGATCATGGTCCTCGACACCGACGCGAAGAACCTGCCGGACAACGACAACTGGCATACCGACGTGACCTTCATCGAGACGCCGCCGCTGGGCGCCGCGCTCTATGCGCGGAAAATCCCGCCGTCGGGCGGCGATACGCTGTGGCTGTCGACGATCGCCGCATACGAGGCGCTGTCGGCACCCTTCCGGCGGTTTCTCGATGGGCTCACGGCGGAGCACGACTTCGAGAAGTCGTTTCCGCGCGATCGCTTCGCCGCACCGGAAGCGCGGAGGAAATGGGAAGAGGCGCGCAGCAAGAACCCGCCCGTCGTACACCCGGTGGTGCGCACGCACCCGCGCAGCGGCCGCAAGGCGCTTTTCGTGAACTACGGCTTCACCACCCGGATCAACGAGCTGTCGAAAGCCGAGAGCGATGCGGTCCTCGCCTATCTCTTCGCCCATGTGACCAAGCCCGAGTTCCAGATCCGTCACCGGTGGAAGGAGAACGACCTCGCGCTCTGGGACAACCGCGTGACGCAGCACTACGCGACCGTCGACTATCTGCCCGAGCGCAGGATCATGCACCGGGCGACGATCATCGGCGAGCGGCCGGTCTAGGCTAGATCCCGGCGGAAAGCCCCGTCGATGCGGATCGCCAATCCCGACGTTGCGATTGTCGGCGCCGGCTTCACCGGCGTGACGCTGCTTGTGCGGCTGTTGTGGACGCTTCCCGACCGGGCGAACGTGCTCATCATCGGGACGCCGCATGCGACCGGGCGCGGCTATGCCTACGGGACGGAGCTTGCGGATCACCTGCTCAACGTGCGTGCCGGGCGCATGAGCGCCATCTCCGACGAGCCGGCGCATTTCGTCAGCTGGCTGCGACGTCATGGTCATCGGGAGGAGGGCATCGAGGAGAGCTATCAGTCGCGGGCGCTTTACGGCACCTATCTGCGCGACACGCTCTACAGAAGCATCGCTGCGCAGAGCGGCAGACTGCGCGTCGAGGTGCACGAGGCGTCGGTCATCGACCTGCAGCGTGAGCGGGACGGATTTGGCATCCAGCTCGGCAGCGGGGAGCGCGCCCATGCGAAGGCGGTGGTCCTTGCGACCGGCAACGGGCGTGGCGACTTTCCGTTCGCGGCGAAACCGGCGGGCGAGGCGCTCGACCTGATGATCCGCGATCCGTTCCACGATTACCGGATGGGAACGATCGCGCCCGATGCTCGCGTGCTGCTCGTCGGTACCGGCCTCACGATGATCGACCAGCTGCTGCGGCTGGACTCGAGCGGTCATCGCGGCGACGTCGTTGCCATTTCGCGCCATGGCCTGCTGCCCGGCGCTCATCCAACGCGCCAGCGGACGGAGCGGCCGCCGGCCCTGATCCCGGGCGCTTCGGTTGTGGACCTCATGCGCCTCCTCGTCTGCGACGGCCGGGCGGCGCTCCGGGAAGGCGGCGACTGGCAGTCCGTCGTGGACGGGTTGCGGCCGCATGTGCAGCGCCTCTGGCAAGGCCTTTCACGGGCCGATCGCGACCGGTTCTTTAGACACGCCGCGGCGCTCTGGTCGGTGCATCGTCATCGCATGGCACCCGCGATCGCCGAACGCGTCGCCGCGATGCGCGCCGAAGGGCGTCTGACGGTGCGGGCCGGCCGCGTCGTGGGCGTGCGCAAGACGCGGAGTGCCGTCACCGTCGCCTTCAAGGCGCGCCGGTCAGCAGCCGTCGAGCTTCTGCCGTTCGACTGGATCGTCAACTGTTCGGGAATCCGCGCCCGAAGCGTCCACAACGATCCCTTGATCGCGGCGTTGATCGGACGGCGGCTGGCGCGGCCGGCGAAATTCATCGGCGGCATTGACGTGACCACGGAAAGCCAGGTGCTCGACGGCAATGGCCGGCCTGTCCCCGGTCTGTTCGCGGCGGGACCGTTGACCGTCGGCGTCTTCTTCGAGATCACGGCGGTGCCGGAAATACGCGTGCAGGCCGCCGGCATCGCCCGGGCGCTCAACGATTTTCTCATCCATGCTGCGGGCGCGGCGCGCTCGGCGCGCGCCTAGCCGGACGCCGCTGGCCGGCGCCGCGACGCACGGCCGTTGACGATGCCGAGATGCGCGAGCTGCGTGCGCAGTGCGTTTCGCGATATGCCGAGTGCTGCCGCGGTCCGCACCTGATTGGAATCGTGCTGCTCGAATACGGTACGCACCAGCGCGGCGACGACGCGATTGAAAAGATGGGGCGCCCCGGCATCGAGATGCCTCGTCACCAGCGCCTGCATCTGTTGCTCGAGCGTAGCCTCGTCGCCCGGCACCGCGTCGATGCGGGCGAGCTTCAGATCGGAAGGGAGTATCTCTGAGCCGGCAGCGAGCAGCACCGCATGGTGCACGACGTTTTCGAGCTCGCGAATATTGCCCGGCCATGGGTGCGCAGTCAGGATGGAGAGAGCTGGCCGGGAGAATTCGAGCTGCGGCCGTTGCAGACGCTCGCCGTAAAGCCTGAGAAAATGATCGGCGAGGAACGGAATGTCGGCGGGCCGCTGGCGCAGCGGCGGCAGATTGATCGTCGCCACGTTCAGGCGGAAGAACAGGTCCTGGCGAAAGCGGCCGGTGACGACCGCCTCCTCGAGATCGACGTTGGTTGCGGCGAGCACGCGCACGTCGACGGGTGTCGGGGCGCGCGAGCCCAGCCTGACGTCCTCGCGCTCCTGATGCACGCGGAGTAGTTTGACCTTGTGCGGGGTTGGGAGATCGGCTCTCTCATCGAGCAGCAGCGTGCAGCCGCTCGCCGTCTCGAACCAGCCGGCCTGATTGCGCACT
>CAYOUO010000238.1:0-4500 GCA_964407155.1 uncultured Hyphomicrobiales bacterium
CAAGAGCTGGAGTCACGACGCGGCGCACCTCCCGACCCGGTAATCGAAGGCGTCATGCTGAAGCGCTGGGACTCGGTCTATGAGCCGGGCCGGCCGAAGGGCCCGTGGTTCAAATGGAAGCGCGACCCGCACACCGTCGACGCCGTCCTGATGTATGCGCAGCGCGGCCACGGCAAGCGCTCGTCATACTACTCTGACTACACCTTCGGCGTCTGGCGCGATGGGCCCGAGGGCGACGAGCTCGTGCCGGTCGGCAAGGCCTACTTCGGCTTCACCGACGCCGAGCTGGTCGAGATCGACCGCTTCGTGCGCAACAATACGGTGAGCCGCTTTGGCCCGGTTCGCGAAGTGGTCCACGAAGCCGGCAAAGGACTGGTGCTCGAAGTCGCGTTCGAAGGGCTGGCGCGCTCGACGCGCCACAAGTCAGGCGTCGCCATGCGCTTCCCGCGCATCGCGCGGCTGCGCTGGGACAAGCCGCCCTCGGAGGCCGACCGGCTGGAAACGCTGGAGAAGCTGGTCAGAGGCTAGGCGCTTTGGCCTCAGGATTGCGTATGGGGAATACTGAGCCGCTTCAGCAGTTCCTCCTTCTTGCTGAACGCGTCCGGGATAGAACCGTATTCAAGCGAAAGGTCGCAATCTGCCAGGGCCTTCCGCAGCTCTCCGAGTTCCATGTACGCATAACAACGGTTGTTGTAGCTGACCGCGAGCGTTTCCCTTTGCGATTGATCAGGGTCGTAAAGATATTGGTATCGGTTCAGGACATCCAACGCGCTGTGATTATCCTTGCGGCCAAAGAAAATCATCGACATGTCGATGGCGGCATCGGATCTCAATCGATGTTGCGATCCGGCGACCACGCTCAGGTCCTTAAGCGCGGCCTCCGTGTCGCCTGAGTCGCGATAGGCGGCGCCTCGCCAATAGTGAGCTTCCATCGCGAAGTCGCCGCGCGTTATAGCGCTGGTGCAAGTCCGGATTGCGTCGGCATAGTCGCCGAGTTTGTAGTAGAGGTAGCAGACGTACTTCTCCAGACCTTCGATGTCGCCGATTCTTACGGCGGCCTCGTCTGCAGCGATCGTTTCTTCCGTCTGGCCTAGCTCGTCGCTGTCCTGTGACAGCCCGTAGAGAATGCGGCCGATGGCAATATCTCTCTCCGCCTCGTTGGGAAACGTTGTGTTGGCGATGTCGCGAAGCGCCTCTTCCGACTTCTTGACCGCGTTTTCGTAATATCCCTTCTGGTACCAGGCTTTTGCCACCGCCCTATCGATGACGTAGTTGTTTCCGCCCGGATGTTCCTCCGCCAGCTGCGTGTTGCTGTGCATGCTGGTCGCCGCATACTGAATCAGGGCATCCGGATAGTCACCGCCGCTGTTGGAGATGGCGTTGGACAGAATGTCGCTTACCGCGAGGGCGAACTGATATCTGTCCGCCCCGTCATACTGCTGGAGAGCGAGGAAGAGGGAATTTTTCAGCTGCGGCGTTACGGCGTTCTGCATGCCCGACCAAACACAGGCGTCTCGCTTGCCGCTGTCGGTGCTCTGTGCGGCCCAGCACGTGGTCGTGATCGTTTCCAGCAGATAGCGATAAAGCGTCACGTAAAGCAGCTTGCGCGGCGAACTGGCGTCCAGATTGCCGGCATATTTGTCGACAAACGCATACATCGCTGGAACACTGCCGCCCCACTTGGACTGCAGCGTTTCCAGCATGACGTCATAGAGCGCGTAGTATCCGGGATATCGAGCGATCGCGTCATCGAACGCAGCTTCCATCTCCTTGCTTGCGCCGAACCCACGGAGAATGCTGAGCCGCAGATAAAATTCGTAAGGGTTCCGTGCATCGCGCTGGATTGCGGCCTCCACGTCGGTCATCGCTTTGATGCTGTATGCGCTAAACGCGTCCATGTTTGCTTTGGAGACATCACTGCTGAATCCCTGTCCCCGCTTGCTCCAGGCAATTTCTACGTAGTACTTGGCGCGCACCACCAACGGCATGGCTGCGCCAGGATCATGCGCGACCCAGGCGGTGAGGCTTGCCTCGTAGCTCGGATCGTCGGGATTATCGGGATCAACCGTGCTTTCAATGAAGTCGGTGAACGGATAGAACCGCCACGGCTCCAGATGGCTGATCGTAAGTATGTCCGCAGCAATCTGGTCTGCACCGGCAAAGTTCCGGTTGATGATCGCAGCACGAAGCTGCCGTCCCTTTTCCGATGGCAGCTCCACCGTCCGCACGCCGACATTCAGTGCAGCGATCTTCCGCTCCACTGAATACGTCACCGAAAGACGAGCGATCTGCGCACCAACGCGATGGCCGCCGAACCACCACAATGAAGCCAGAGCGAGCACCGCGGCGATTGCTGCGCCGCGGACAATGCGCGAAAGAGTCATGCGCGTTGCACCTACGAGCCAATCCGGAAAGCAGCGCATCGCTTTGAGGGCGATACAATCTTCGGTCACACTTCGAAGTGCTGCTACCTATGCCTCGTGGCTTAAGAAAAGCCAAAGCGAAGTGATAAAGTGACTATTAAACGGGATCGAGGGGCGCCGAAGCTGGCGCAGCGGCAAACCGGCGCGCGTCGGTGAATGCCGACAGCCGGAAGTGCTTGGAGAGCTTCAGCCCCTGCGCCTGATAGTTCGAGCCGACGTCCGAGCCGTAGAGCTTGCCGGGCCGGCCCGTTAGCCGCTCATAGACCAGCCGGCCGACCACCTGCCCGTGCTCAAGGATGAACGGCACCTCGTGGCTTCTCACTTCGAGCACGGCGCGGCTGCCGCGCCCGCCCGCTGCAGCGTGACCGAAGCCCGGATCGAAGAAGCCGGCGTAGTGCACGCGGAATTCGCCGACCAGCGGATCGAAGGGCACCATCTCCGCGGCGTAGTCGGGCGGCACGTGCACGGCCTCGCGCGAGACGAGGATGTAGAACTGGTCGGGGTCGAGCACGAGCTCCGAACTCCAGTGCCGCAGGATCGGCTCCCAGAAGTCGGCCGGGTCGTAGACGCCGCGCTTGTCGACGTCGATGACGCCGGTGTGACGCTTGGCGCGATAGCCGACGATGCCGTCGTTGCCCGCGAGATCGATCGTGACCGTCACGCCGCTGGCCACATGCGGCACGCCGTCGACCAGCGTCTCCTTGCGGTGGAGCGCGAGCAGCTCGGCATCGTCCAGTCGCGACTCCCCGCGCCTCAGCCGAAGCTGCGAAAGGCGCGACCCGCTCCGCACGAGAATGGGAAAGGTGCGCGGACTGATCTCGAGGTAGAGCGGACCGCGATAGCCGGCCGGAATGGCATCGAACTCCCGCGCCCGGTCGGTGATGACGCGCGTGAAGATGTCGAGCCGTCCGGTGGACGATTTGGGATTGGTCGCCGCCGCCACATCTTTCGGCAGCGCCAGCGCCTCCATCAGCGGCACGATGTAGACGCAGCCGGTCTCGAGCACGGCGCCGCCGCTCAGGCTGAACTCGTGCAGGGTGAGGCTCTTCAGCCGGTCAGCGACATGGATGCGCGGTCCCGGCAGGAAGCTGGCGCGGACGCGATAGGCGGTCTCGCCCAGCCTGAGATCGAGGCTCGCCGGCTGGATCTGGTCGGCGTCCAGCGGCCGCGTGAACGTGATGGTGCCGCCCTCCGTCAGCTCCCGGATCGAGTCGGCGGGCAGAATCCCGTTCTTCACGTTTTCGGACATGCGCAACCCGTTAACCCGGCGGCCGATTGACGCCAAGATCGGATATGCCTATGAGGTTTGCAATCCCGTGGTCATTTGAGCCGGCCGGCTTGCAGCCACGTTAAAGAAGTCGCTAAAGAGGCCGGAGGGGATTGAAACCCGGCCCGGCTTCCACGGCCGGGTTTTTGTTGAAAGGGACACCCCGATGGCTCGCAAGCCCACCAACCGCAAACCGGAAAAGAGGCCGCTGCGGCCTGCCACCCAGCTCGTTCATGGCGGCATCCAGCGCTCGCAGTTTGGCGAGAACGCCGAGGCGATGTTCCTGACGCAGGGCTACGTCTACAACAACGCCGAGGAAGCGGCGGAGCGGTTTGCGGGCAGAGAGCCGGGCTACATCTATTCGCGCTTCTCGAACCCGACCGTGGCGATGTTCGAGGAGCGCATGCGGCTCCTCGAAGGAGCGGAAGCGGTGCGCTCGACCGCCAGCGGCATGGCCGCAGTCTCGGCGGTGTTCCTGTCGTCCCTGAAGCAGGGCGACCATGTCGTTGCCGCCAAGGCGCTGTTCGGCTCGTGTCGTTACATCGTCGAGGACCTTTTGCCGCGCTACGGCATCACGTCCACGCTCGTCGACGGCGCCGATCTCAAGCAGTGGAAGAAGGCCGTCACGAAGCGCACCAAGGCGCTCTTCCTCGAGAGCCCGACGAACCCGACGCTCGAGATCTATGACATCGCCGCGATCGCCGCGATCGGCCACAACGCCGGCGCGAGACTCGTGGTGGACAACGTCTTCGCCACGCCGCTCCTGCAGAAGCCGCTCACGCTCGGCGCCGACGTCGTCGTCTACTCCGC
>CAYOUO010000239.1:0-3125 GCA_964407155.1 uncultured Hyphomicrobiales bacterium
GCCGCGGCGGCGCGCGCCGCAAGGTCGATGTCCGCGGCGTCGCCGGCGGCGACGGTCGCCTGTTTCCGGTTCGTCGCCGGGTCCAGCGTCTCGAACGTCTCGCCCGAACGCGAAAGGGCGTGGCCGCCGCCGATGAGGTGCGGCACCGGCGTCTCGGTGAACCGGCGCATCGCCGCGGCGGCGGCCGCGACGTTGCGTTCGTACTTGCTGTTCGGTGCGGCGGTCATGATCTCGTCTTGGCGGAGGCGTCGTCGAGCCTGCCAGCCAGACGCTGGTGCAGGTTGTTGCGGCGCTGCGCCGTTGCATTGTCGATCTGGCGGATCTCGACCGAAAGCGCCAGCCGTGAACGTGCTTTCAGCGCATCGGTCGCTTTGCCGAGGACGTCAAGCATGGCCTGGGCAACGCCGCGCCTGATCGCAACGTCGCGGCCCGGCGCGAGATTCACATCGACGTGAATGAAGGCGTTGTCGGGATGGCCGTCTGCGATTTCGTAGACGTCGCGCCGCGACGCCCGCGTGCGGATGGCCGCGAGCTCGAAAACGCCGGAATCGATCGCGGCCTGATGGATGGCGCGTACCAGGTACGGCACGTCGATCTCGTGCTCCACGTTGGCGGAATACTCGATGGTTATATGCGGCACGCGGTCGTCCTTCTCTCAGTCATCCGCCACCGGATTCTGCAGGGTTCCGATTTCCGGAACCTCGATTTCGACGAGGTCGCCGGGCTTCAACCAGCGCGGTGGATCGCGGCGCGCCCCGGCCCCGGTCGGCGTGCCGGTGAGGATCAGGTCGCCGCTCTTCAACGTGGTGAACCTCGAGACGTATTCGATCAGCGCCGCGAATCCGAAGATCATGCTGGCGGTCGTGTCGTCCTGGCACACCTCGCCGTTGACGCGCGTGACGATCCGCAGCGGCTGCGTGAGGTCGATCTCGCTGGCCGGCACGATCCAGGGCCCGAGGCTGCCGGAGCTGTCGAAGTTCTTGCCCTGCGTCGTGTTGAACTTGGCGTGATGCACCCAGTCGCGGAGCGTCCCGTCGTTGGCGAGGGTGACGCCGGCGACGTGATCGAGGGCGGCGTTGCGGTCGATCCGCCGGCCGCCCTTGCCGATCACCAGAACGATCTCGCCTTCGTAGTCGAGCTGCTCAGATTCCCGCGGCCTGAGGATGGGCTGGCCGTGACCGACGAACGAGCCGGGAAAGCGCACGAACAAACTCGGATAGGTTTGCTCCGCCGAGCCGTCGCGATATTCGGCATTGCGGTTGGCGTAGTTGACGCCGACGCAGATGATCTTTTCCGGTTGCGCGACAGGCGGCAGAAGCGTCACCGCGCCGAGCGGCAGACGCGGCGCATCCCGACGCGGCCGCAGGGCGGCGAGACCGCCGTTGCGAAGCACGTCCTGCACGTCCGTGCGCGCGTCCGCCGTGCAATCTGCGATCTCGGTGCCGTCGACGAGGCCGAAGCCGGTCTGGCCGTCGGCTCGCCGAAAGCTGGCGATACGGGTCATGCGCGCTGCCGCTCCGGCGCATGCGGGACGAGGCCGGCGCGCTCGAACACGGCGTCGAGGCGGCTGGCGACGTCCGGCGTCGGCGGGCCAAGGGGCAGACGGTGCTCGTCGTCCTGCAACAGGCCGGCGCGCTTCATCAAATATTTGATCGGGATAGGGTTGGTGTCGAAAAACACCGCGCGATTGAGCTCGAACAACTGCTCGTGGATCGCCTGGGCCCGCGCGAGATCGCTGGCCCACACCGCCGCGCAGAGATCGACAAGCGGGCGCGGCGCGAGGTTGCCGACCGCGTTCATCAGCCCGCAGGCTCCCAGCGCCATCATCGGGAAACTCAGTTCCTCCAGCCCGACGAAAACGCGGAACTCGTGGCCGAAGCGGATGAGGCACTCGCTGACCAGCGCAAGATCGTTCACGGCATGCTTCATGCCGACGAAGGTCGGCGAGCGCTCCTTCAACGTCGTCAGCGTCTCGATCGTAACGCCGACCGCGGTGCGGCCGGGGATGTGATAGACCATCCAGGGGATGGAATGCGGGCTCGTGACCTCGAGGAAATATTCGATGAGGCCGCGCTGGGGCGGCCGGATGTAGTAGGGCGTCACGATGAGCAGCGCATCGACGCCGGCGTGCACCGCGTGCTCGGTCAGCGCCATCGTCTCGGCGAGCGACTGCGATCCCGTCGCCGCCACCACCGGGATGCGGCCGCGCGCGGCGCGCACGGCGATATCGACCACCCGGTTGCGCTCGGCCACGGTCAGCGTCGAGGGGGCTGCGGTCGTGCCGTTGACCAGCACCCCATGGCTGCCTTCCGCCACCTGGAACTCGACCAGCCGCGCGACGGCGGTTTCGTCGACGGCGCCTTGCCGGAAGGGCGTGACAAGGGGAGGGAACGAGCCCCTCAACATTTCCGCATGCACCGTTGTGCCCTCCACAGCTTTCCGCCGGCGGAGGATTAGTTAACATGCGAAACATATCCGGTCAATGCGGCTGCGCACCGACATTTCCGGAATCAGGCTGTGGCATCAGCCGCCGTCGGGATGATGGGCGGACCGGCACCGCCGCGATGGGGGGCTGCGCTCCGCCGCTTCCACATAAAGAGCGAAAGATATGTCCGCCGGCAGAAAGCGGCCGCGGCCGGGTTTCCGGCTAACGCGCGACGCGTGGCGTCCGGTGACGGCTCCGCGATGGCGGTGCGCCGCTCCCGCCGTTCCCCGGCGCGTGTTTCTGGAGTTCGGCTTCGAGCTTGAGAAGCAGATTGCCGAGCTGCTCGAAATTGGTGGACCCGAATCGCGCCGCGATCTCCGTGTATGCAGCTTCCGACCGCGGCGAGAGCGTGTTGATCAGATCGTTGCCCTTGGGGCTGATGGCGACGAGGTTGCGGCGCAGGTCGCGCTTGTCGCTGCGCCGGGTCAGCAATCCGCGCTTATGCAGGTCCTTCAGGATCCGCGACATGCTGGGCGCCAGCAGATAGGTCGCATCGGCGAGCATCATGACTTCCATCTCGTCGACGGAGCTGAGCGCGCGCAGCACGCGCCATTGCTGCTCCGTGACGCCGTGCTCGAGAAGGCTCGGCCGGAAATAGCGCATCACGGCTTCGCGACTGCGCAGGAGCAGCATCGGCAAC
>CAYOUO010000240.1:0-12014 GCA_964407155.1 uncultured Hyphomicrobiales bacterium
ATTGATCACGAACTGGCGGGTCGAGCCGAACACCGCCTTGCGGCTGAATGGCCTGAGGATGAGGTCCTGATCGATGCCGTCGAGATTGGTGAAGTCGATCAGGCCGTCGGGGCTCGCGACGATCGAGCCGAAATCGACACCCTTGGTGGTGAGATGGATCGTGACCGGCTGGCCGGACTTGCGGGCTTCGGCAATGCCGGTGGCGCGTTCGGCCTGGAGGTCCGCCGTCATCTCGCGGGCCAGCATCTGCACGAGCCCGTTGCCGAAGAGGCTGAGCGAGCCGCGCTCGTCCGAGAACTGGCCGTCGAGGGTTTCGAAGTCGGCGCTCTCGAAGCCCTCCGAGACGAAGGCGTTTCCGGTGAAGGTCGCGGCGGCGCCGACCACCGGCGAGTTGTGGCAGGATTCGCAGCTGTTGGCGTCCATGCCGGCCGTGCGGCGGAACATCTGGTCGACCGGCTGCTTGCGCCGCGTCGGAATGATGGCCTGTGTCGCCAGCGGGCGGCCGGCGCCGTCCGCGACCGTGAAGCGGTCGGTAAAGTATGCTTTTCCGGCGGCGACGAGGGCGGCGAGCTGGTCGGCGTCGAGCGCGTGTTCGTATTGGGTGATGTCGACGTGCTGGCGGATCATCTGCTCCGACCACGGCGGCGGCGCCATGTCGCCGGCAACCGCCGGCATGCCCGACAACAGGATAAGAACACCGGCTGCGCACCAGCCAAGGGCGCGCGTGGCTCCAGGTCGTTTCATGCTCCCTCCCCAAAAAGGCGCAGATACCCAGCCGCTCCGCCGGCTTCTTTTTCTATAGCGGGAGCGTACCTCAGCTTACCGTCAGGCCGGCGGCAGGGAAAGAGCCGTCACCGACGAGGTTCAGGCGACGCGGACGATTACGCTATCGCCGCTCGGCGACAGCCGTTCGGCGCCCTCGACGCGGTTGCGGCCGCGGCTCTTGGCCAGATAAAGGGCGCGGTCCGCCGCATCCAGAATGTCGGCGAAATTGTCGCCCGCCTTCATTTCGGCGACGCCGGCGCTCACGGTGGCACGGATCTCGCTGCCGCCGATCCCGTGCGCGGCCTCGGCGAAGGCGTGGCGCGCCCGTTCGGCGATGAGGTATGCCGCCGCGGCCGTCGCTCCCGGCAGAACGACCGCAAACTCCTCGCCGCCGTGGCGGCCGAAGAAATCGTTCGGTCGCAGCACGCCGCGGGTGGCGGCGACAAAGGCGCGCAGCACCGCGTCGCCGACGGCGTGGCCGTGCGTGTCGTTGATCGCCTTGAAGTCGTCGAGGTCGAACTCGATGACGCTGAAGGCGCCGGCGCTCGCGCGGCAGCGGGCGAGCAGCCGCTCGGCTCTGGCAAACAGCGCGCGGCGGTTGGCGATACCGGTCAGCGGATCGACGAGCGAGGCATGGGCGTAGTTGAGCGTCAGCCGTTCGCGGCAGAGCGTGATCATCAGGACCGGCGCACCGATCGCGAAGATCAGGCCCTCGAAGTGAATGAGACCGAACAGGCTGTTGAGCTGCGGCCCGTCGGTAAGCGGCGCCTCGGGGCGAAAGGCGTCGTAGAGCCCGGCAACCAGCACGAGACCGTGCAGCGCGATCAGCGCCATCAGGGCCCAGCGCGCGGTCAGGTCCTCGGACCGGCCGCGCCACAGTTCGTACTCGATCGCGAGAAGGAAGAGGAGAGCAAAGCCGAGATTGGCGGCGACCGAAACCTCGAGATGCCCGGCGGAAACGAGAAGCGAGATCGCGCTCGACCAGGTGAACAGCGCCGCGACCAGCGGGACGGTGTGGGTCGAGCGGCTGTGGAACGCGCGGGCGCCCGCCCACACGAGGCCGACGCTGGCGGCCGCGAGGAAGGTGCCCTCGACGATGGCCGCCGGCCACCGCGACGCAACGCCGAACGCGATGCAGCCCACGCCCGCACCGTAAAGGTACATGGAGGCCGACCACCACTTCAGCGCCGGCGCGCGGGCCATGTTCAGCCACGCGCCGGTGAGCACGACCGCGCTGATCAGCGCGACGAAGCTGCCCGTGACAATGAGGGTAAGCACGTCGAGATGCATGGTTCGTCCTGAAGGGCCGCGCTCTTGGGACGCGCTGGCACCGCGGGCATTGTCGCAACCCGCCTCTTAAGAAGAACGGAAAGATTATGCGGAATTTTGTCAGGACGCCGGTAACCTCCGGTCAACCATGCGGGCCGTCGCGCCCGCGGTGTGGTGGCGCGGAGAAGTGCCGGACGGAGCGAGGTCTTCTTGACCAGCAAGGCGAAATCGTAGTTTCGTCGCGGGCACGCTCGCTGGAGGCGGCGAGCAACGGCTGGCCGCCAGGCCAGCGCCGGGAAAATCCGAGAGCCGCGATGGACAGTCCCCCGACAGCGCCGCCCGCGCTCGATCTGATCACCGTCGGGCGGTCGTCGGTCGATCTCTACGGCCAGCAGATCGGCAGCCGTCTCGAAGACATCGGAAGCTTCGCCAAGTCGGTCGGCGGCTGTCCCGCCAACATCGCCATCGGCTCGGCGCGGCTCGGCCTGAAGTCGGCGATCATCACGCGGGTCGGCGACGAGCAGATGGGGCGCTTCATCCGTGAGCAGTTCGAACGCGAAGGCGTCGCGACAGCAGGCATCAAGACGGACCCCGCGCGCCTGACGGCGCTGGTGCTCCTGTCCGTGGAAAGCGACAAGCGCTTTCCGATGATCTTCTACCGCGACAACTGCGCGGACATGGCGCTGTCGGAAGACGACATCGATCCGGCGTTCATCGCCTCGGCCGGCGCGGTGCTGGTGACGGGCACGCATTTCTCGACGCCGAACACCGCGGCGGCGCAGCGCAAGGTCGTGCGGATCGCGCGCGAGCACGGCCGCAAGGTCGCCTTCGACATCGACTACCGTCCCAATCTCTGGGGCCTGGCGGGCCACGCCGAGGGCGACGCGCGCTACATCGCCTCCGCCGAGGTGTCGGCGCGCCTGAAAGCCGTGCTACCAGAGTGCGATCTCATCGTCGGCACCGAGGAAGAGGTGCTGATCGCGTCGGGCGAGAGCGATCTCCTGGCTGCGCTGAAGACGATCCGCGCCCTTTCGTCCGCGACGATCGTGTTGAAGCGCGGCCCGATGGGTTGCATCGTCTACGACGGACCGGTCACTGCACTGGAAGCGGGCGTCGTCGGCCGCGGCTTTCCGATCGAGGTCTACAACGTGCTCGGCGCCGGCGACGCCTTCCTGTCGGGCTTCCTGCGCGGCTGGCTCACCGGCGAGCCGCACGCCACCTCGGCGACGTGGGCGAACGCGGCAGGCGCACTGACGGTGTCGCGACTGCTCTGCTCGCCGGAAATCCCGACATTCGAGGAGCTGCAGTTCTTCGTGAAGAACGGCAGTCTCCATCTCGCGCTCCGCAAGGACGAAGCGCTCAACCACGTCCATTGGGCGACGACGCGGCGGAACGAATATCCCGTCCTCATGGCGCTCGCCATCGACCACCGGGCGCAGCTCGAGGCGCTGGCCACCGAGCTCGGCGTGAATGCGGCGAAGCTCAGCGCGTTCAAGCGGCTGGCGGTCGCGGCGGCGGCGCGGGTCGCGGCGGGGCGCGCCGGGTTCGGCGTGCTGCTCGACGACAAGCACGGGCGCGAAGCGCTGTTCGACGCGACGCACCATCGCCTGTGGGTGGCCAAGCCGGTGGAGGAGCCGGGCTCGCGGCCGCTCCGGTTCGAGTTCTCACAGGATATCGGGTCGCGGCTGGTCGAATGGCCGGTCGATCAGGTGGTCAAGTGCCTGTGCTATTATCGCCCGGACGATGACGCGGCATTGAAACGCGCGCAGCAGGAGAAGCTGGTGGCGCTCTCCGATGCGACACGCCGGATCGGCCGCGAGTTGCTCATCGAGATCATCGCCGGCAAGCATGGCGAACTCGCCGAGGATACCGTGACGCAGGCGCTCCGCGAGATCTACGCGCTGGGCATCAAGCCCGACTGGTGGAAGCTGGAGCCGCAGGCTTCGGCCGCGGCGTGGCGCGCCATCGATGCCGCCATCCGCGAGAACGATCCCTACTGCCGCGGCGTGCTGCTGCTCGGGCTCGATGCGCCGGCTGCCGACCTCGAAGCTGCGTTCGCGGCAGCGGCGCCATCTCCGATGGTGAAAGGCTTTGCCGTCGGGCGTACGATCTTCACCGAGGCGGCCAGGGCGTGGCTCGCCGGAAAGATCGACGACGGCGCGGCGATCGACGACATGGCGGCGCGGTTTGCGGCGCTGACCGAAGCGTGGACAAGAATACGACCGCCGGCATCAACGGGCGGGCAACGGGGCGCGGGCAACGGGCACGCGTAACGGGAAACGGGAGGGAGGACAGACATGGCGAAGACCATCCGCCTGACCATGGCGCAGGCGACGATGCGGTTTCTATCGCGGCAGATGACCGAGATCGAAGGCGCGAAGGTGCCGATCTTCGGCGGCATGTGGGCGATCTTCGGCCACGGCAACGTAGCGGCGGTCGGCGAGGCGCTCTACGAGGTGCGCGACCGGCTGCCGACGCTGCGCGCCCACAACGAACAGACGATGGCGCTGGCGGCGATCGCCTACGCCAAGGCGAGCTTCCGCCGCCGCTTCATGGCCTGCACGTCGTCGATCGGGCCGGGCGCGACCAACATGGTGACCGCAGCCGCGGTCGCCCACGTCGACCGCCTGCCGGTGCTGTTCCTGCCGGGCGACGTGTTCGCCAACCGGATTCCCGATCCGGTGCTGCAGCAGGTCGAGAATTTCGGCGACGGCACGGCATCGGTGAACGACACCTTCCGTGCAGTCTCGCGCTATTTCGACCGCATCGTGCGGCCCGAGCAGATCATTCCCGCGCTCCGCCGCGCCATGCAGGTGCTGACCGACCCGGCCGAATGCGGGCCGGTGACGCTGGCGCTCTGCCAGGACGTGCAGGCGGAGGCTTACGACTATCCGGAATCGTTCTTCGACGAGCGGGTGTGGTCGACGCGGCGGCCGGAACCGGACCGCGCCGAGCTCGCGGCAGCGGCGGTGGCGCTCAAGGCAGCGGAGAAGCCGGTGATCATCGCCGGCGGCGGCGTGCTCTACTCGGAGGCGACCGCGATGCTGAAGGCGTTCGCCGAGGCGCACGCCATCCCGGTGATGGAGACGCAGGCCGGCAAGTCGTCGCTGCGCCACGACCACGCGAACAACCTGGGCTCGGTCGGCGTCACCGGCTCCTCGGCCTCCAACGCGCTTGCCGAAGATGCGGATCTCGTGCTCGCGGTCGGCACGCGCCTGCAGGATTTCACCACCGGCTCGTGGGCGCTGTTCCGCAACGGTGCCGTGAAGGTCATCGGCCTCAACACGCAGCCGTTCGATGCCACCAAGCACGGGGCGCTGCCGCTGGTCGCCGACGCCAGGGTCGGACTGGAAGCGCTGCACACGGCGCTCGGCGCATGGCAGGCGCCGGCGCGGTGGCTGGAAAAAGGCCGCGCGGAAAAGGCGAAGTGGCTGAACGATGCCGCGGCCGTCACGCGCACCACCAACGACATGCCCTCGGACGCGCAGGTGATCGGCGCCGTGCAGCGGGCGGTCGGCCACGACGTGGTGCTGCTCGCTGCTTCCGGCGGATTGCCGGGCGAACTGCACAAGCTGTGGCAGGCGGGCGGCCCCGGCAGCTACCATCTCGAATACGGCTATTCGTGCATGGGCTACGAGATCGCCGGCGGCCTCGGCGTGAAGCTGGCGCGGCCGGATGCCGAGGTCGTCGTCATGCTGGGTGATGGCGGCTACCTGATGGCGAACTCGGAGCTCGCCACCGCCGTCATGCTCGGTGCGAAGATCACCCTGGTGGTCCTCGACAACCGCGGCTTCGGCTGCATCAACCGGCTGCAGATGGCGACCGGCGGCGCCAACTTCAACAACCTCTTCAAGGACGCGCGCCACACGGTGCTGCCGGACATCGACTTTGCCGCGCACGCCGCCGCGCTCGGCGCGAAAGCGCGGAAGGTGCAGTCGGTGGGCGAGCTCGAAACCGCGCTCGCCGACATGAAGCGCGAGCCGGGGCCGGCAGTGATCGTGATCGAGACCGACCCGCTGCCCTCGACGGAGGCGGGCGGTGCCTGGTGGGATGTGGCGGTGCCGGAAGTGTCGTCGCGGGCGGAGGTGCGCCAGGCACGCGCCGCGTACGAGGCAGCGCTCCGGCAGCGGCAGCCCGCATGAACCCGGCCGACCAACAGACAAGAGCGAGGAAACCGGCGACATGATCCGCATCGGGGCCAATCCCATCGGCTGGTCGAACGACGACATGCTCGAGATCGGCGGCGACATCCCGCTTGATCAATGCCTCAGCGAGGCGCGCGCGGCGGGCTTCGTCGGCATGGAGCTCGGCAACAAGTTTCCGCGCGACGCCACGAAGCTCGCGCCGATCCTGAAGGCGCACGGGCATGCGCTGGTCTCGGGCTGGTACTCGACCGAGCTTCTGGTCCGTGACGTCGATGCCGAGATGCGGGCGGCGCGCGGGCACATCGACCTGCTGAAAGCGATGGGCTGCTCGGTCATGATCATCGCCGAGACCTCGAACGCCATTCACGGCAATCGCGCGCTGCCGCTCTCGGCGCGTCCGGTCTTGCCGCACGATGCGTGGCAGGCGTTCGCCGCGCGGCTCACCGAGTTCGGCAAGCGGCTGGCGGGCGAGGGGCTGACCGCCGCCTACCACCATCACATGGGCACGGTCGTGCAGAGCGAGGCCGACATCGACCGGCTGATGGCGACGGCGGGCGAGGCGCTCTCCCTCCTGCTCGACACCGGCCATGCGACCTGGGGCGGCGCCGACCCGGCGCGGCTGGCGCGCCACTACAAGGCACGGATCGCACACGTGCATACCAAGGACGTGCGCGAGCAGGTCATGTGGCAATCGAACCGCGAGGACTGGAGCTTTCTCGATTCGGTGCTGGCCGGCGTCTACACCGTGCCTGGCGACGGGCAGGTCGATTTCGTCCGCGTCTTTCGCGAGCTTGGCGGCTACTCGGGCTGGGTCGTGGTCGAAGCCGAGCAGGACCCGAAGAAGGCCAACCCGGCGCAATACGCGAAAGTCGGATATGCCAATCTGAAGCGCATGCTGGCAGAAGGAGGCCTCGCGTGACTTCGCCACTGATCTCGAAACCGAAGGGCGGCTTCGGCCGCATTCAGCACGTCACGCCTGAGAGCGCCAAGTGGACCTACGTCGGGTTCGACCTCTGGCGCCTGCAGCCGGGGGAGACGACCGGCGAGCAGACCGGCGGCCGGGAAGTCTGCCTCGTGATGATCTCGGGCGCGGCCCACATTGTCGCGGCGGGCCAGGATTTCGGCCGTCAGGGCGAGCGTGCCTCGCCTTTCGACGGCAAGCCGCATGCGGTGTACGTCCCGGCCGGGAGCCAGTGGCAGGCGACTGCCGAGACGCTCTGTGAGATCGCGGTCTGCACCGCGCCCGGGAAGGCAAACTCGCATCCGGCGCGCGCCGTCGGTCCGGGCGACGTCAGCCAGGAGGTGCGCGGCAAGGGGACCAATACGCGCTACGTCACCAACATCCTGCCGGAAGGCGAGCCGGCCGACTCGCTGCTGGTGGTGGAAGTCATCACGCCGGGCGGCCACACCTCCTCCTACCCGCCGCACCGGCATGATCGCGAAGACCTGCCGCGCGAGAGCCTGCTCGAGGAGACCTACTACCATCGTCTCAAGCCCGCGCAGGGCTTCGCCTTCCAGCGCGTATATACCGACGACCGCTCGCTCGACGAGACGATGGTCGTCGAGGACGGCGACGTAGTGATGGTGCCGCGCGGCTATCATCCGGTGGCGGCAATTCACGGCTATGACCTCTATTACCTGAACGTCATGGCCGGTCCGGTGCGCACGTGGAAATTCCACAACGCGCCCGAGCACGAATGGCTGATGAAATAAACGACGTGCCGGGTTCGGTCCGGGAGTTCAGCCCTGGCCGGCGACGTCCTTCACCAGGATGGTGCGTTTTTCGGCCACCGACCGCACCGCCGCTTCGGCGAGCAGCAGCGCAGCAAGGCCGTCGCTGCCGTCGGGCCGCGCCGGCGTGTTGGTTCGGAGTGCCGTGATGAACGCCGCGATCTCGTTGGCGTAAGCCTCGGTGTAGCGGGTCATGAAGAAATCGTGGAGCGGCGGGCGGGTGAAGCCCTTGGCGGTGGCGATCTCGATCGACACTGGCCGCTGGTTCTCGGCGGCAACCATGCCCTTGGCGCCGAGCACCTCGATGCGCTGGTCGTAGCCGTAGCTCGCGCGCCGCGAATTGGTGATGACGCATTGCTGCCCGGCGCGGGTGGTGAGCACGGCCGTTGCGGTATCGAAATCGCCGCGCCGCCCGATCTCGCGATCGACGAGGGCCGAGCCGTGCGCGGTCACGGCCACGGGTTCGGCGCCGAGAAGGAAGCGGGCCATGTCGAAGTCGTGAATCATCATGTCGCGGAAGATGCCGCCGGAGCGGGCGATGTAGTCATAGGGCGGCGGCCCGGGATCGCGCGAGGTGATCTGGACCTGCTCGACCCTGCCGACCGCGCCGCCAGCGACCGCGTCGCGGACCGCCATGAAATGCGGATCGAAGCGGCGGTTGAAGCCGACCATCAGCGTGGCCTTGGCCTTGCCGACGACCTCCAGGCAGTCGCGCACCCGGGCGACGCTGAGATCGATCGGCTTTTCGCAGAAGATCGCCTTGCCGGCGCGGGCGAACTTTTCGATGAGACCGGCATGGGTGTCGGTCGGGGTGCAGATGACCACGGCGTCGATGTCCTTCGCCCCGGCGATATCGTCGACGCTGCGCACCTCGGCCCCGTAGGCCGTGGCGATATCCCTTGCCGCCTTGGGCAGGGCGTCGGCCACCGCCACCAGCCTGGCATCCGGGTTGCCGCCGACCGCGCGGGCGTGAACCTTGCCGATACGGCCCGCGCCGAGAAGACCGAAGCGTACGCTCATGGTTGAACGATCCTTGGAATGCGGGGGGGTATTGCGGGGGCGATTGGCGAGGTAATTCAGGCGGAAAACGGCAGTGCATTGCAGCAGAACAAGGAAGATCGCATCATCGGCGCCGGCGGATTCGTCTTAGGGGCGCCGAAAGCATTTCAGGCAATACTGGCAGCCGGATTCTTGTCAATGAAGAACGTCTGTTCCATCTACGAATAAGGAACAGCGAGGATTGTTGCTGGTTTTCAAGGTGGCGTCCCGCTCTTCGCCGCGGTGTTGCCCGGTTGCGATAGGCAGCGGGCATCTGGCGACGTAACGTGGGTGCCGGTTCAAGGAGGTCTTCCCATGACTCGTATTCTGGTCGCCGCGGCGGTTCTGTTGACCGCCCTCGGCGTCGCTTCCGGCGCTTCCGCCGCCGCGAAGAAAGAGAGCAGCGTGCATCATTATTACTGGATCGAGACGCCGCAGGCGGAGCGCGAATATGCTTGCCAGGCGCGCGATCTGTGGACCCTGATCAACCGCGGCGATCTCTGCCAGGCCTACGATCAGCCGACATCGCCGCCGATCTACACGCCCTGAGCGATACTCGCTGAGAACCTCCGGCCCGGTTGCCTGGGCCGGATGATGCGGGCAGGCGAGGGTGCCTGTCGTGCTGAAATCAATCGATCCGGCGCTGACGCCCGATCTTCTCCATGTTATCCGCCTTCTTCGCGGCTGCTGCCGGGTTTATCCGGCGGGGCGACGTCGCCGTCAGCCGCTTCGCGGGCTGCCGCTTTCCGGCGCTTGAGGTTGGCGCGCAGGGCCGCGGCCAGGCGCTCGTCGCGCGCCTTCTTCTCGGCGGCGTGGCGATCTTCCGGTTGGCTGGACGGTTCGGACTTCACGGACGGTATTCTCACCAGTTGTGCGTCCAGTAGGTTACCGCCAGGCTCGACGGAAACAACTGGCGGGCTTCCTCCGTCGTCAGCAGGCGATCGCTCTGCAGATAATCCTGCCGAAACCGCTGATGGATGTTGTCCGACCAGTCCAGCGGGTACCAGACGTATCCGGGCAGCAATTTGATCGGACTGAAAACGAGCCCGGATGCGGCAATATCCGGGAGGAATCGCTTGGCGAACGCGCGCGTCGCCTGTTTGAAATCCTCGAGCGCCGTGTATTCGAGATAAGTTTTGCGAAGGACCAGAGGGCCGGAAACGATCTCGGGATGGGGCGTGCCCCGGCTTCTTTTGAGGTCCTCCCAATGCAGTACGATGTTCCTCAAATAGCCGATCCAGAATCCCTCGTCCGGCGGCGAGGCCAGAATGGCGTTGGGGATCGAATTCGAGAAACCCGGGTCGGTGCCCATGCTGCCCAGGAAGATCGTATCGGGCGTGCTGAAAATCCGGTCGAAGCCCTGCAGGCAATGGAAATCGAGATCGGCGTAAAGTCCCCCGTCGAGAAACATGTAAAACGGGCGGATGAAGTCGACGCGAAAGATCTCGGCCGGGAACTCGCGATAGATCGGCTCCAGCCGCGGAGCGTATCTCCTGACGATGTTCCAGTTGTCGGTGTCGTCGTAGAACCGGTCCTTCAGTCCGGGATTGCAGAGGAAGAACGACTTCCGCCAATAGGCCTGCCGCCGGTCCAGGGCGGCTTTTGACATACACGTCTGGTGAAGGATGCGCCGGACCAATGCCATTGAAGCCCTCGCCGGTGCCTTCGATCTGCCCTGGCCGCGTCGTCAGCCACGCCGGGGTCACCGGCAGGAAGACTCCTGCCTGAAGGCGCGGCCAAAGGCCAGATTCAACTCCACGGTGCGGAAGAGCGCCGAAAACGGTGGCGGCGGCCAAAAGACAACCCGTCGATGGGGGGAGAACTGGTGCTGCCGGACAGGATTGCACTGTCGACCTCTCCCTTACCAAGGGAGTGCTCTACCACTGAGCTACGGCAGCCGGCCCCGTTGGGTGTGAGGCGCGCCTAACTGCCATAGCGGCGGCGAGCGTTCAAGCCACGCGGGAAAAAGGGGCGCCGGTCAGTGCACCAGCACGTTGCGGAACTGCCACGGATCGTTGGTGTCGATGTCCTCGGGGAAGAAGCCGGGGCGGTTGGTGAGGGGCGTCCAGTCGGTGTAATAGCCCTTCACCGGCCCGAGGTAGGGCCGCTGGACCTCGAGGCAGCGGCGGTAGTCCATCTCGTCGGTCTCGACGATGCCGGCGTTCGGGTTTTCCAGCGCCCACACCATGCCGGCCAGAACCGCCGACGACACCTGCAGGCCCGTCGCGTTCTGGTAGGAGGCGATGCGGCGCGTCTCCTCGACGGAGAGCTGCGAGCCGTACCAGTAGGCGTTCTTCCCGTGGCCGTAGAGCAGGACGCCGAGTTCGTCGACGCCGTCGACGATCTCGTTCTCGTCGAGGATGTGGTGCTCCTTCTGCATCTGGCCGGCGCGGCCGAACAGTTCGTGCAGCGACAGCACCGCGTCGTTGGCGGGGTGGTAGGCGTAGTGGCAGGTCGGGCGGTAGGCGACCCTGCCGCCCTCGCGCACGGTGAAATAGTCCGCGATCGAGATTGCCTCGTTGTGGGTGACGAGGAAGCCATACTGCGCGCCGGGCGTCGGGCACCACGAGCGCACGCGCGTATTGGCGCCGGGCTGCTCGAGGTAGATCGCCTGCGCGTCGGGGCCGAGCGTGGCGCTCGTTTGCGGCCGCCATTTCTCGTGCGTGCCCCAGCCGAGCTCGGCCGGCTGCATGCCCTCCGACAGGAAGCCCTCGACCGACCAGGTGTTGACGAAGACCCCCATCTTCTTCGGGTTGCGAGCGCGCTGGGTGTCGCGCTCGGCGATGTGGATGCCCTTGACGCCGAGGTCGCGGGCGAGCTTCGCCCAGCCGTCGCGGTCGTGGACCTTGGGTTCGACGAAACCGGCGAGCTTCGTGTCGCGGGCGAGATCGACCAGCGCCTGCTTCACGAACCACGACACCATGCCGGGATTGGCTCCGCAGCAGGAGACGGCGGTGCTGCCGCCGGGGTTCCGCGCCTTCTCCGTGCGCACGGTCTCGCGAAGCGCATAGTTGGAGCGGGCTTCCGGACCGGCGCTCTTGTCGAAATAGAAGCCCTTCCACGGCT
>CAYOUO010000241.1:0-5162 GCA_964407155.1 uncultured Hyphomicrobiales bacterium
AGCCCAGCCGGCTGATTCGTTTCGCGAGGAAGCGTCCCTAAATGGCAGAGATTGTTCAGTTTCGTCCGCGCGCGTCCATGGCCGGCCGGCAGGAACTCCAGGAAGAGCTCGACATCGATCTCGTGACCGCCGTCGACACGGCGATTCGCGACCTGCGCGATATCGTCGCCGCCTGGGGCGCCGATTCGTCCTTGAAGCAGGCCGAAGAGTGCCGCCGCATGCTGGAGCAGGCGCTCGCTTCCGCCGTCTGATCGCCTGAGCCGCTGAAACAAATTGGCCGGCGCGAACGCCGGCCAAATGGCTGTCTCTCGGGGTAATTCCCCCTTACGCATCACTGGAAGGCCGGCTCGACGAACACCCCGGGGGGCTGGGGGGCTGAGAAACTACCGTGGAATTCGCCGAGCCGAACCAGAGACAACGCCGACACCATCGGTGTCCATGTTGACCGGGCAAGGGCCGAATGACGGCGAAATCGTGAAATCACGGGGAAGGAAAATCGCCGCCTTGCAACAGCCAACCGTTGGCGCAATCATGACGGTTGTCTGACGGTGTGAGGAGAAGACGGTGGCTGAAGCGGAGTCCGGTGAAAAAGAGCCGTCCGGCGGCAGGGCACGATTGATCGCCCTCGCCGCCCGCCAGGTTTCCAACCAGACGCCGCCCCCTCCGCTCCTGCACGGCACCGCCGGTCCGGTCTCCTTCGACCGGCAGGAACTCAACCAGATTCTCACCGTCTACGGCCGGCATGTCGCCGAGGGCGACTGGCGCGACTACGCCATCGACAACCTCCGGGACAGCGCGGTGTTTTCGATTTACCGCCGGACGTCGGAGACGCCGCTCTACCGCATCGTCAAGCAGCCGAAGCTGGCGCGGCGTCAGGGCGCCTGGTCGCTGATCGCGCCGGGCGGCGTAATCCTGAAGCGCGGACACGATCTCGCCAACGTGCTGCGCATCATCGACAAGCCGTTGAAGCTCGTCGTCGCCTGATTCGCAGTTACTAAGAGCGTCCGCGAATCGATTTGCGCCGTGAATTTGCTCTAGCCGCGCGGCGGCTGCGTCGCGCCGTGCCCGAGCGGCCGCTGCATGACGACCACGTCGAGCCACCGGTTGTGCTTGTAGCCGACCGATTTCAGCACGCCGACCTGTTCGAATCCCGCAGCCTTGTGCAGGCGGAACGACGCGGCATTGTTCGAATCCCCGATCAGCGCGATCATTTGCCTCAGATCGAGCGCGGTGCAGTCGGCGAGAAGCGCGCCGAGCAGCGCCCCGCCGACACCGGTGCCGCGCGACCCGGCGGCGATGTAGATGGAATCCTCCACCGTCGGCCGGTACGCCGGGCGGACATGGTAGGGGCTGGCGTAGGCATAGCCGACGACGACCCCGGCGCGCTCTGCAACGAGGTAGGGCAGCCCCGCGGCCGTGATCTTTTCCAGCCGGAAGGACATTTCGGCCTCGTCCGGCGGAATGACCTCGAAGGTCGCGGTGCCCTCGAGCACCTCGCCCGCATAGATGGCGGTGATCGCTTCCACGTCGGCCCGCGTCGCCGCACGCGTCGTCAGTTCGCTCATGCCCGACCCCGCAAAGACAAAAGGTCCGGAGATTGCTCTCCGGACCCTTCTTAACCGGTCACACGCTCAAGCGTTACTAGCTGCGGTTGTTGCCCATCAGGCGGAGCAGCATCAGGAACAGGTTGACGAAGTCGAGGTAGAGCGACAGCGCGCCCATGACCGCCTTGCGGCCGGCGACCGTGCCGTCGTCGCCGACGTAGTAGAGTTCCTTGATCTTCTGCGTGTCGTAGGCGGTGAGGCCGGTGAACACGAGAACGCCGATCACCGAGATCGCGAACTGCAGCGCGCTCGAATGCCAGAACATGCCGACCAGCGAAGCAATGATGATGCCGATGAGGCCCATGAACAGGAACGAGCCCATCGCGGAGAGATCGCGCCGCGTCGTGTAGCCGAAGAGGCTCATTGCGCCGAAGGTCGCCGCCGAAATGAAGAACACCCGGCCGATCGAGGTCGCCGTGTAGACCAGGAACAAGGTCGACAGGAACAGCCCGAGCACGCCGGCATAGACGAAGAAAAGCGTCAGCGCCGTGCTGACGCTGATGTGGCCGATGCGGAAGCTGATGAAGCCGACGATGCCGAGCGTCGCGAAGAACAGCACGAGCTGCGTCATCGGGCTGAACAGCGCCGCGCCGAACGAGGTGACGCCGGCAACGCCTTCCGGCGTGAACGTGATGCCGTAGCCGCCGGCCGCCTGGAAGGCGAACCACGCCACGAGGCCGGTCACCACCAGCGCGCCCGCCATGTAGTTGTAGACGCGAATCATGTGGGCCCTGAGGCCCGCGTCGATCGCCTCGGCGCCACGCGACAGCGTCGCGCCGTAGCGGGGATTGTTCTCGTAGTTGGCCATCAGCGTGGTCCTCCGGATCTCGACGGGGAATTTCCCCTGGAATTTCGCCCGTTTGGCTCGAAATATGGGTATGCCCCGCGGGCCGCACAAGGCCGGCCTCCCGCCGGAAAAGGCGGGAAAGCCACAATGAAACGCATACATATTCCCAACACATCGGCCAAGTTAAGATTCGGTCGGGAATCAGAAGGGGGAGAGCCGCCATGCCGCGATTGTTCACCGGAATAGAGATTCCCCGCCATTTGGCCGAGCGCCTCTCCTTCCTGCGCGGCGGGCTGGCCGGCGCTCGCTGGATCGACGCCGACAACTATCACGTGACGCTGCGCTTCATCGGCGATGTCGACATGGTTACCGCCGAGGCTGCCGCCGAGACCCTCGCCGGCATTCGCCGCCGCCCGTTTTCGGTCCGCCTGCGCGGCCTGACCGCGCTCGGCACCCGCAAGCCGCACGCCGTCGTGGCCGAGATCGAGCCGGCGACGCCGCTGATGGAACTGCAGGCCGAGCAGGAGCGTCTCATGCAGCGCATCGGCCTCCCCGCCGAGGGCCGCAAGTACACCCCGCACGTCACCCTCGCCCGGCTGCGCAGCGGCAACCCGTACGACATTGCCGAATACCTGTCGGTGCGCGGCGGCTTCCTGACCGACGCCTTCGACGTCGAACGTTTCGTGCTTTTTTCCTCGCGCGATTCCGTCGGCGGCGGCCCTTACGTCGTCGAGCAGTCTTACGATCTCGCCGCGTGACGCGGGTCGTGCACAACCTCGGGCAAACGCATGACACCGACCTCCGGCAAACCGCCTAAACTCACCGCGCGTGAAATCGCCGCGGCGCTGAAGGCGCTGCCGCACTGGAAGAAGGTGCGCGGCCAGGACGCCATCGCTCGCACGTTTGTCTTCGCTGACTTTCGCCAGGCGTTCGCCTTCATGACCGCTGCGGCGCTCGTCGCGGAGAAGATGGACCACCATCCGGATTGGTCGAACAGCTACAAGACGGTGGTCGTCACCCTCACCAGCCACGACGCCGGCGGCATTACCGAACGCGATCTCACGCTGGCGAAAGCGATGGACGCCGCCGCCGGGCATCGCGCGCGCTAGCGGCCGGCGCCGGATTGCTCCCGTGTGCTCCCGCGTCATCGAACAGTCATGCGGCCTCGCGGCGCGAGGAAAAGCCATCCGCCGCCCTTTCGGACTTGCGTCACCGGGCTCCGCCGCCCATGTTCTGCCGGCGTTCTTCGGGCAGGCGCCGATCTGGAGGAAAAATGCCGCAGGTCCTTTTCGGTGAGATCCTCGAGCCGGCCGGTCCGGAGGAAGAGGAGAAGCGCTCGGAGAGCGTGAAGCGCAGGTTCTGGTCGACGTTTCGCAAGGCAGCCCGCTACATCCCCTTCGCCGAGGAACTCGTCGCCGCCTATTACTGCGCGCTCGACCCGACCACCCCGACGCGGGTGCGCGCGGTCCTCATCGGCGCGCTCGCCTATTTCGTGCTGCCCTTCGATGCCATCCCGGACTTCGTCGCCGGCATCGGCTTCACTGATGACGCGACGGTGCTGCTGGCCGCGATCGCCCTGGTGCGCTCGCACATCACCGCCGATCACCGCGAGAGGGCGCGCCGCGTTCTGGCCGGGGAGGCACCGGCACCGGGTTAGCAAAAATTTCCCCGGCGGGTTGCCACCGCACCCTTAGCGAAATAGTAACTCGGCGGGGTGATGTTTAATAAATGATGATCGGGACCACGGGGTTCTGTGAACGAGGACGTTCGTTCGAGATGATCAAGATCACGACTTTCCTGGCCGCGTCGCTGGCCATGGCGGGCGCTGCCGTGGCTGCCCCGTCGCCTTCGGCAACGCCGGCCGGCACCTTCAAGGACTGGAGCTTCTACACGGCCGGCGAGGGCGGCAGCCAGGTCTGCTTCATCGCCTCGCAACCGACCGACTCCAAGTATTCCAAGACGGTGAGCGGGCGCGACCCCGCCTTCTTCCAGATCACCACCATTCCCGCCAAGAACATCCGCGAGGAAGCCAGCTCGATCGTCGGCTACACGTTTGCCGCGGACGCCCAGGTCGTCGCCGACGTCGACGGCACCAAGTTCAAGATGTTCCTCGACGCCAGCTATCCCGATACCACCTGGGCGCAGCCCGACCAGGAAGCGGCGCTGGTGACCGCCATGCGCCACGGCCACACGCTGACCCTGTCCGGCTCCTCCAGCCGCAAGACCGCCGTCACCGACACCTACTCGCTTTCGGGCATCGGCGCCGCCCTCGACGCCATGGCCAAGGCCTGCAAATAGGCCCGAACTGGCAATCGGCGCGGGCTGCGCTATAAGCTCGCCATCGTGCTGAACACTGCCTCATCCGAGTTCCCCCCGCGTCCGGCGGCTGCAAAGCCGTCGCTGATAGGGATGTCGCGCGCCGCGCTTGGCGACGCGCTGCGCGCCGTTGGCGTCGCCGACCGCCAGATCAACATGCGCACGGCGCAGCTCTGGCACTGGCTTTATCTGCGCGGCGCCACGTCCTTCGACGAGATGACCAACGTCTCGAAGGACATGCGCTCGGCGCTCGCGGCAAGCTTCACCATCTCGCGTCCCGAGATCGTCACCGAGCAGATCTCCGCCGACGGCACCCGCAAATGGCTGCTGCGCTTTCCCTCGCGCGGCGCCGGCCGGCCGGTCGAGATCGAGACGGTCTATATCCCCGAGGAAGGTCGCGGCACGCTCTGCCTCTCGAGCCAGGTCGGCTGCACGCTGTCTTGCGCCTTCTGTCA
>CAYOUO010000242.1:0-4365 GCA_964407155.1 uncultured Hyphomicrobiales bacterium
CGGTGCGAGCGCCAGCGCACCAGCATCGGATAGTTGCCGTAGAGGCTCTGGTACTGGAGCAGCGCCTGCGCGAAGCCGAGCAGCGGATAGAGCGCGACGATGACCACTGCCATCGCGACGAGGCGCCAGCCGTAGGCGGCGAAGAAAGTGGCGCGGTCGGTCTTGGCCAGCCAGTCGACGAGGCTGCCGAGGAAGGAGATGAAATATATCTCGACGATCGACATGGCGGCGGTCACCACCGCCATGATGAGCAGCAGCGGGATGGCCTTCCGCGAATAGAACAGCAGGAAGGGGATGAGCCCCTTCGGCGGCCGGGCGGCGGCATCGTCGGCCGGAAACGGGTCGATCAGGCGCTGGAAGAAATCGTACAAGCGGGCGAATCCGGATTGATGCCGGCGGTGTGAATCGGGCTGAGCCAGCCGGCGCCCCATAAATAGGAAAAGACGGCCGATTGCCAACCGACGCCGTGCAGGGCGCTGAAAACCGCCGTTTGGGATGGTTTTCTGCCGCTACTCCGCCGCTTCGGCGGTCCGTTCGTCGATGGCGAGGAAGCCGCCGGACTGGCGCCGCCAGAGCTCGGCATAGAGGCCGCCGCGCGCTACGAGCTCCTGATGCGTGCCGGTTTCCACGATGCGGCCGGCATCCATCACCACCAGCCGGTCGAGCATGGCGATGGTCGACAGGCGGTGGGCGATGGCGATGACAGTGCGGCCCTGCATGAGGCCGTAGAGCTGCTCCTGGATGATCGCCTCGACCTCCGAATCGAGCGCCGACGTGGCCTCGTCGAGCACCAGGATCGGAGCGTTCTTCAGGATGAGCCGGGCGATGGCGACGCGCTGGCGCTGACCGCCGGACAGCTTGACGCCGCGCTCGCCGACCTGCGCGTCGTAGCCGGTGCGGCCACGCTGATCGACGAGATCGCGGATGAAGTGATCGGCCTCGGCGCGGCGGGCTGCCGCAACGATCTCCTCCTCCGACGCGGCGGGCCGGCCATAGCGGATGTTGTCGCGGATGGAGCGGTGGAGGAGCGAGGTGTCCTGGGTGACCACGCCGATTTCGGCGCGGAGCGACTCCTGCGTCACGCCGGCGATGTCCTGACCGTCGATGAGGATGCGGCCCTGCTCGAGGTCGTAGAAGCGGAGAAGAAGGTTGACCAGCGTCGACTTGCCGGCGCCGGAGCGGCCGACGAGTCCAACCCGCTCGCCCGGCTTGATGACCAGCGAAAGGTGGTCGATCAGTCCACCGGGGCGACCGTAGTGGAAGCTCACGTCCTCGAAACGGATCTCGCCCTGCGTGACCGCGAGCGCGCCCGCACCGGGCTTGTCGGGGACGGCATTCGGGCGGCTGATGGTCTGCATGCCGTTCTGGACCGAGCCGACGCTTTCGAACAGCGAGGCGATAGTGCGCAGGATCATGCCGGAAAGCGAATTCAGCCGGATGACGAGGCCGGTGGTGAGCGCGATGGCACCCACCGTGACCAGTCCGTTCGACCACAGCAAGAGCGCCAGCCCGGCGCAGCCGAAGATGAGCAGGCTGTTGATGATGGTCAGCCAGACCTGCAGGTTGGCAGTGGTCAGCGCGAAGGCGCGATAGGCGTCGAGGTGGAGGCGGAAGCCTTCGTGGGCGAAGGCATCCTCGCGATCGGCGTGGGCGAAGAGCTTGACCGACTGGATGTTCGAGTAGCCGTCGACGATCCGGCCCGAGAGGCCGGAGTTCGCCTCGGCGACCGCCGCCGACCGCGTCCGCACCTGAGGGACGAGGAGGACGATGACGGCGACGTAGGCCGCTGTCCAGGTGCCGATGGGAACCAGCAGCCACGGACTGATGCCGAAGAAGAGCCAGAGTGTACCGCCGACATAGATGAGGAGCGTCCAGATGCCATCGATCAGGCCGCTCACGGTATCGCGCAGCGATGGTCCGGTCTGCAGCACCTTCTGGGCGACGCGGCCGGCGAAATCGTTCTGGAAGAAGCCGAGACTCTGGCGCAGCACATAGCGATAGCTCTGCCAGCGCACCGAGAAAGTGAGCGCCGGCAGGAGGCCGAGCTGACCGAAGGAGCGCGACAGCACCGCGTTGACCGGGCGCAGCAGCACCACGACCGCCGCCATGGCGGCAAGCTCCGGCCAATAACGCGCGAAGAACACCGCCCGCGGAGTCGTGGTGACGCGATCCACGATCCAGCCAAGGAACACGAAAAGGCCCATCTCGGTTACGGCAGTGACGAGCGAGATGACCAGCACCGTCACGATGGTGCCTTTAACCGGCGCAAGGAAGTGCCGGTAGAAAGCGATCAGCGAGTCGGGCGGCTGCTCGACGGGAGCATTTTTCAGCGGGGCAATCAGCCTTTCAAACCAGCTTCTCATACCAGCGATATTGAGCCTTTCATGCCCTCACTTGCGCTTTACCAGCCCGACATTCCCCAGAACGCCGGCACGCTGCTGAGACTTGCAGCGTGCCTCGGCATCGCGGCCCATGTGGTCGAGCCCGCCGGCTTCGACATGTCGGACCGGTCGCTGAAGCGAGCCGGCCTCGACTACCTGGAGCACGTAACGCTCATCCGCCATCGGTCGTGGGGCGAATTCGAGGCATGGCGGGAAGGGAACGGACGGCGCCTCATCCTCTTCACGACTAGGGCGGCACTCCCCTACTCCGAATTCGCGTTCGAGCCCAGCGACATCATCATGGTGGGCCGGGAGACCTCGGGCGTGCCGGAAACGGTCCATGCGGCAGCGGATGCACGGCTGCTCATTCCCATGGTCTCGGGCCTGCGCTCGCTCAATGTGGCGACGGCAGCGGCAATGGCAATCGGCGAGGCGCTCCGTCAGACGGGTGGATTCCAGGTACGCACACCGGCTTAGCCGGAGCCGCCATCGCCATCCGATTTGCGTCAGGTCAAACAGTAGGGCATGGGAACAGCCTTACTCTCCGCAAACACCGATCCGCGGAGCGATGCCATGAACGTCCATGTGAATCCTGCGATGCCCGAGCAACTGGAAGAGAAGAAAGCGCGCGCGGCCGCATGGTTCGCGGAACTGCAGCAGCGCATCACCGCCGCTTTCGAACGGATCGAGGACGAACTGCCCTCCCGCCTGCCGTTCGCAGGCGACGCGCCCGGCCGTTTCGTGCGCACGCCGTGGAAGCGTACCGACCATACCGGCGCCGACGGTGGCGGCGGCACGATGGCGATCATGAAGGGCCGCGTTTTCGAGAAGGTCGGCGTTCATGTCTCGACGGTCCACGGCGAATTTGCGCCGGAGTTCCGCAAGGAGATTCCCGGTGCCGAGGAAGACCCGCGCTTCTGGGCGAGCGGCATCTCGCTCATCGCGCACATGCAGAACCCGAACGTGCCGGCAGTGCACATGAACACGCGCATGGTCGCGACAGCGCGGCAGTGGTTCGGCGGCGGCGCCGACCTCACGCCGGTACTCGCCGCGCGGCGCACGCAGAACGATCCGGACTCGCAGGATTTCCACGCGGCGATGAAGGCCGCCTGCATCGCCCATGCCGTGGCGGACTACGACCGCTACAAAAAATGGTGCGACGACTATTTCTACATCAAGCACCGCAAGGAGGCGCGCGGCATCGGCGGCATCTTCTACGACTGGCTGAACTCCGGCGACTGGAATGCCGACTTCGCCTTCACCCAGGATGTCGGACGAATGTTTCTCGACATTTACCCGAAGCTGGTGCGTCGCAACTTCGCGACGGCGTGGACGGAGGCCGAGCGCGAAGAGCAGCTCGTGCGGCGCGGGCGCTACGTCGAGTTCAACCTTATATACGACCGCGGCACGGTGTTCGGGCTGAAGACGGGCGGCAACGTCGACTCGATCCTCTCGTCGATGCCGCCGGTGGTGAAGTGGCCATAGGCTGACGGACAAGCTTCCATTGCTACTGCTGCGCGGCGACCGTCTGCTGCAGGCGTTTACGAAGCGCCACCTCGTCGGGTGCGAAGTCCTCACCGATCCACCATGCCTCGATGGCGCGGAGGAGATCGCCGACCGCCGGGCCGCGCGCCGCGCCTGCCTCGATGACGTCGCGGCCGCCGAGCGGAAAGCGCGGCGGTGTCCAGCGGTCCGGCAGATGATAGAGGTTCTTCCAGGCGTCGCCTGACGGGCCGGCGCTCCACGCGAAGGCCCGGAAGACGCCGTCGCGGTACGCTTCTTCGCCCAGCCGATAAAGCAGACAACGCGCGGCGCGCTCATCGGGGAACGGGGCAAACAGCAAAGCCGCCGCAAGCGCCGCCAGCATGCGCTCGCGCTCGGTGTTGGCAAGCCGCAGACGCGCGCAGACGCGTGATATGTCCTCCGGGATGCGGCAGGCGAGCGTTGCCAGACGCGCAGCAGCCGACGGCGTCACACGCGCTGC
>CAYOUO010000243.1:0-3730 GCA_964407155.1 uncultured Hyphomicrobiales bacterium
GCCGCGGCCATGCCGACGCTGATGGTCACCATCGACCCGGTGGAAAACCGCGGCTTCGAGTACCATACCGGCATCAGCTTTACGTTTTTCGCGCGCGCCGACCGGCAGCGCGGCGCGCTGGGCGAACTCGGCCGCGGCGGCCGTTACGAAGCCGGCGACCCGGCCGATCCCGAGCCGGCGACGGGTTTCACGCTCTACACCGACATGATCCTGTCGACGCTGCCGGAGGCGCGGCCGCGGCGGCGTCTGCTGCTGCCGCCCGACGCCGACCCGGCGCTGGCGGCGGCGCTGCGCGACCAGGGCTGGATCACCGTCACCGCGCTCGTGCCGGCCGGCGACTGGCATGGCGAGGCGGGGCGGCTCGGCTGCGGGCATCTGCTTGAAGGCGGCAAGCCGGTGCCGGTTCGGGCGCGGGCCTAGCGCCGCAGGAGAACGAGATGGCGAATGTCGCGGTGGTCGGCGCCCAGTGGGGCGACGAGGGCAAGGGAAAGATCGTCGACTGGCTGTCGGAGCGCGCCGCGATCGTCGTGCGCTTCCAGGGCGGCCACAACGCCGGTCACACGCTCGTCGTCGGCAATGTCGAATACAAGCTGAGCCTGCTCCCGTCGGGAGTGGTGCGCGGCAAGCTGTCGATCATCGGCAACGGGGTCGTCGTCGACCCCTGGGCGCTGCTCGCCGAGATCGACACGATGCGCGGCAAGGGGCTCGACATCTCGCCCAAGACCCTCAAGCTGGCCGACAATGCGGCGCTGATCCTGCCGTCGCACGGCGCGCTCGACCGCGCGCGCGAGGAGCGGCGCGGCGACAAGAAGATCGGCACGACCGGCCGCGGCATCGGCCCGGCCTACGAGGACAAGGTCGGGCGGCGGGCGATCCGCGTGTGCGACCTCGCCGACCCCCGGGCGCTCGAAGACCGGGTCGACGAGGTGCTGCTGCATCATAACGCGCTGCTGCGCGGGCTCGACGCGCCGGAAGTAAAGCGCGACGACCTGCTCGCGCTGCTGCGCGAGGTGGGTCCGCGCATCCTGCCCTACGCCGACGCCTGCTGGCGCACGCTCGATGCGGCGCGCCGGGCCGGGCGCCGCATCCTGTTCGAAGGCGCCCAGGCGGCCATGCTCGACGTCGATCACGGCACCTATCCCTATGTGACCTCGTCCAACACCCTGGCCGGGCAGGCGGCGGCCGGCGCCGGCATCGCGCCCTCGGCGATCGGCTTTGTGCTCGGGATCACCAAGGCCTACACGACGCGCGTCGGCAGCGGCCCGTTCCCGACCGAGCTCAAGGACGATATCGGCCAGCTGCTCGGCGACCGCGGCCGGGAATTCGGCACGGTTACCGGACGGCGGCGGCGCTGCGGCTGGTTCGATGCGGTGATGGTGCGCCAGGCGATCACGATGGGCGGTATCGACGGCATCGCCCTCACCAAGCTCGACGTGCTCGACGGCTTCGACGAGATCAAGCTCTGCACCGCCTATCGCCGCGGCGGCAAGACCTACGACCACCTGCCCGCCGGCGTGACCGCCCAGGCCGCGGTCGAGCCGGTTTACGAGACGCTGGAAGGCTGGCGCGAGAGCACCCGCGGCGCGCGCTCCTGGGTCGACCTGCCGGCCAACGCGATCAAGTACATCCGCCGCGTCGAGGAGCTGATCGGCGCACCGGTGACCATGCTCTCCACCAGCCCCGAGCGCGAGGATACGATCCTGGTGCGCGACCCGTTCGCGGATTGACAAGTTGTGATTGCAAACTGATGTACGAAAGGCCAGACTAGTCTGAGACTGGTCTTTGTAGGTCCGCGCATGTCTAACCAAATCGGTGTTTACGATACGAAAACCCATCTGACGGCCCTGCTTGATCGCGTTCAGAAGGGTGAACAGTTTACCATCACCAAGCACGGGCAACCGATCGCTCGCCTTGTTCCTGTATCTCGTGTCGATCACAAGCGGCGGCGCGAAATCATCGAGCGTTTAAAGAAATTCAGCGAAGGGCAGACATTGGACGTTCCAGTAAAGGAGCTCATTAACGAAGGCCGCCGGTGACAGCCTTTGTTCTAGACGCGTCCGTCGCAATGGCTTGGTGTTTTGGAGATGAAGCGACCTCGGCCAGCAAGCAATTGCTTGACCAGCTCGAAATGGGCACGGCAATCGTACCGACGTTGTGGCACCTCGAAGTCTCTAACGTTTTAGCCGCGAGCTTGCGGCGGCATCGCATTACAGCGGCTCGTGTTGCCCAATTTACCGAAATGCTGGACGGGCTGGAGATCGCGGTCGATCAGGAAACCCCGTCGCGAGCGCTCAATGAAATCCTCGATCTTGCTCGATCGGAAGGTTTGACGTCCTATGATGCGGCCTATCTTGAATTGGCGATGCGCCTCGGAATTCCGCTCGCGACAAAAGATCGTCAGTTAGGCGAGGTAGCAGAAAATTTGGGCGTTCAGATTTTCTGGGCGACATGAGGCGTTATTGCTGTCTTCGATTGATAAATGCTCTAATTGAGCATAAATAACTGCCATGGCCAAACCGAAGCCTGCCGCACCGCCGTTCTTTTCGCCCTACAGCCACGAATTCGTGCGGGTGGCGACCTGCGTGCCGCGGGTGGCGGTGGCCGACCCGGCGAAAAATGGCGAGCAGGTTGCGGCGATGGCGGCCGAGGGGGATCGCGACGGCGTCGCGGTCATGCTGTTCCCCGAGCTGTGCCTGTCGGCCTACGCGATCGACGATCTGCTGTTTCAGGACACGGTGCTCGACGCCGTCGTCGGGCAGGTCGAGCGGCTCGTCGAGCTGAGCCGCGGCAAGCGGCCGGTGCTGGCGGTCGGCGCGCCGCTGCGGTGGCGCGGCCGGCTCTACAATTGCGCCGTCGTCATCCAGCGCGGCCGCGTGCTCGGCGTGGTGCCGAAGATCTACCTGCCGAACTACCGCGAGTTCTACGAGCGCCGACATTTTACCTCGGGCGAGGGGATGCACGGCGCGGCGATGACGCTGGCGGGACAAGAGGCGCCGTTCGGCACCGACCTGCTGTTCAGGGCGACCGGACCGGCCGGCTTCACCTTCCACATCGAAATTTGCGAGGACCTCTGGGTGCCGCAGCCGCCGAGCGCGGCGGGCGCCGCGGCGGGCGCGGAAATCCTGCTCAACCTGTCGGCCAGCAACATCACGATCGGCAAGGCGCAGATGCGGCGGTTGTTGTGCGCGTCGCAAGCGGCGCGCTGCATCGCCGCTTATGTCTATTCGGCGGCCGGGGCGGGGGAGTCGACGACCGACCTTGCCTGGGACGGCCAGGCCGGGATTTTCGAGATCGGCGACGCGCTCGGCGAGACCGAGCGCTTCAGCGCCGAGCCCGAGATGGCGGTGGCCGATGTCGATCTCGGCCGCATTCGCCAGGAGCGGATGCGCATGAACACGTTCGGCGACAATGCGCGCGCCGTGCTCGCGCAGGTCCCGGCGTTCCGGGCGGTCGAGGTCCCGTTCACCGCGCCGTCGGAAGAATTTGCGCTCCGCCGCCGCGTCGAGCGCTTTCCGTTTGTGCCCGCCGACCCGGCGACGCTGCGCGACAATTGCCATGAGGCGTACAACATCCAGGTCCAGGGGCTCGCGCAGCGCCTGTCGGCGACCGACCTCAAAAAGCTGGTGATCGGCGTATCGGGCGGCCTCGACTCGACGCAGGCGCTCATCGTCGCGGCGCGGACGATGGACCGGCTCGGCCTGCCGCGAACCAATGTCCTGGCCTACACGCT
>CAYOUO010000244.1:0-4392 GCA_964407155.1 uncultured Hyphomicrobiales bacterium
ACCATCACGCAGCAGGTGGCGCGCAACTTCCTGCTCACGCTCGACCAGACGTGGGACCGCAAGGTGAAGGAGGCGGTGCTGTCGCTGCGCATCGAGCAGGCCTACTCGAAGGACAAGATCCTCGAGCTCTACCTCAACGAAATCTTCCTCGGCCTTAACTCCTACGGCGTGGCGGCCGCGGCGCTGACCTACTTCGACAAATCGGTGCATGAGCTGTCGCTGGCACAGATGGCATATCTCGCGGCGCTCCCCAAGGGCCCGAACAACTACAATCCGTTCCGTTATCCGGAGCGCGCGCTCGACCGCCGCAACTGGGTGATCGACCGCATGGTCGAGAACGGCTACGCGACCGCCGCGGAAGGCGAGGCGGCGAAGAAAGAGCCGCTCGGCGTGAAGCTGCGCTCGACCGGGCCGACGATCTTCGACGCCGATTATTTCGTCGAGGAGGTCAGGCGCGAGCTCAGCCAGATGTACGGCGACAAGGCGCTCTACGAAGGCGGCCTGTCGGTCAGGACCTCGCTCGATCCCGCCCTGCAAGTCATGGCCAAGCAGTCGCTCGACGACGGGCTGACCAAGTTCGACATGTCGCTCGGCTGGCGCGGGCCGGTGTCCCGTCTCGACGACATCACCGGCGACTGGGGCGCGAAGCTCGCGACCATGACGCCGCTCGCCGACCTCACCGACTGGCGGTTGGCGGTCGTGCTCGGCGTGACGCCGGAGCAGGCCCAGATCGGGCTCAGGCCCGATCTCCTGCCGGGCACCAACAAGCCGATCGACGGCCGCGACACCGGCGTTATCCCGACCAAGGGGATGAAGTGGAAGTCGCTCGCCGGCTCGACACCCGACAACGGCAAGCCGATCAAGACGATCGCCGATCTGCTCCATGTCGGCGATGTCGTCTACGTGAGCGCCGCCGACGGTGCGCCGGGACAATACGATCTCCGGCAGGTGCCGCAGGTCGAAGGCTCCATCGTCGTGATGGATCCGCACACCGGCCGCGTGCTGGCGATGGTCGGCGGCTTCTCCTACGCCGAAAGCCAGTTCAACCGCGCCACACAGGCGCAGCGGCAGCCCGGCTCGTCGTTCAAGCCGTTCGTCTATTCGGCGGCGCTCGATAACGGCTATACGCCGTCCTCGGTGGTGATGGACGCGCCGATCGAGATTGATCAGGGCAACGGGCAGGGCGTGTGGCGGCCGGAGAACTACTCCGGCCAGTACTATGGTCCCTCGACGTTGCGCACCGGCATCGAGCTCTCGCGCAACGTCATGACCGTGCGCTTGGCGCAGGACATGGGCATGCCGCTGGTCTCCGAGTATGCGCGCCGCTTCGGCGTCTACGACAACCTGCCGCCGCTGCTTTCGATGGCGCTCGGCGCCGGCGAGACGACGGTGATGCGCATGACCGCCGGCTACTCGGTGCTCGCCAACGGCGGGCGGCAGGTCAGGCCGACGCTGATCGACCGCATCCAGAACCGCTACGGTCAGACGATCTTCCGGCACGACAACCGCATCTGCGAGGGCTGCGACGCCGACAGCTATCACGGGCAGGACGAGCCGACGCTGGTCGACACGGCGCAGCAGGTGCTCGACCCGATGACCGCCTACCAGATCACCTCGATGCTGGAAGGCGTCGTGCAGCGCGGCACCGGCACCGCCGTGAAGGTGGTCGGCAAGCCGATCGCCGGCAAGACGGGCACCACCAACGATTCCAAGGACGCGTGGTTCATGGGCTATTCGCCCGATCTCGTCGCCGGCGTCTACGTCGGCTTCGATCAGCCGCGCGTGCTCGGCAAGGGCGAGGGCCAGACCGGCGGCCAGCTCGCCGCACCGATCTTCGCCGACTTCATGAAGCAGGCGCTGGCGGATACCCCGCCGATCCCGTTCCGCGTGCCGCCGGGCATGACGTTCTACACGATCGACCGTCGCACGGGGCTGAAGGCGCAGCCCGGCGACACCGACACGATTGAGGAGGCGTTCAAGCCGGGCACGCAGCCGCCGGACACCTATTCGATCATCGGCTACACCGATTCGATGGGCCGGCCGCTGACGGTCGCGCCGGAGTCGGACCGCGCGGTCGTATCGGGGACGGGCGGGCTGTATTAGCCGAACAGGCGCGAGAAGACGCTGCGCCGATCACCGCCACCGCCGGTGCCTTGTTCGGTTGGCAGGCCGGCCATCATCCAGCCTGAGATGCCGCCCTCCATGACATAAGCCTTGCGGTCGCCGGCCTTGGCGGCGAGCTGGCTGGCGTAGCTGGCTGTGCGGCCTCCGCTGGCGCAGAAAAAAATCACCGGCTGACCGGATGCAGCCGGAATTTCGCTCACAGCGAGCCGGCTCAGCGGAAGGTGCGCGGCGCCGGGGAGCCTCGCGCGCGCGAGCTCGCCGCTTTCGCGGATATCGACGAGCAACGCTCCCTTTTCCGTGAGCTTGCTGGCGGCGAAAGCGGTGACGGATTCGAGTTTGACGGCCACGTCTTCATTCTCCTCTGAGCGCGGGATCGGTCATGCGCAGAAGGTGCCCTTCAGCGCTGACAGCAGCTCGAGGGCTTTGCGGTCGATGACCCGATAGAACAGGGTCTGTGCGTCCCGCCGGAATCCGACCAGGCCGTCGGCGCGCAGGCGGGCGAGGTGCTGCGACAGGGCGGACTGGCTGAGACGAACCTTGTCGGCAAGGTCGTTGACGCTCATCTCGCCGCTGGTCGCCAGATTGCACAGGATGAGCAGCCGGTGCTCGTTGGCGATCAGCTTCAGATAGCGCGCCGCCTCGTTGGCTCTCGCCCCGAGGGGGGCAAGATTTCGGCGAGCGGCAGGTGACTTCATCGGCTGCATATATGACATATTGCTAAATTAGATGTCGCTAATATATGGAGATCGTAGAGAGAAAGCAAGGGCGCGTTGCGCGCCAAGGAGCGAGAACGATGGTTGAGGACTGGAAGGCGCTGATCGGCAACATGAACGTCGCCACCCGCACGCTGCGCCAGGCGGCGCCGGACGCAATGAAATCGTTCAGCGATATGGCCCGTGCCGCACACGGCGGGGCGGCGATCGATGGCGCAACGAAAGAGCTGATCGCGCTCGCGATTGGCGTAGCGACGCGATGCGCGCCGTGCATTGCCTACCATGCGGAGGGCGCCCTGAAGCAAGGCGCTTCGCGCGAGGCGATCGCCGAAACGCTGGGCGTCGCGGTTTACATGGGCGCGGGTCCGTCGGTGATGTACGCGGCAGAGGCGCTGGAGGCGGTGGATCAGATGATCCAGGCGGCGGAAGCGCCCGCGGCATAAGCGCAGCCGGGCTGCAATGTCCGCTGCTCGTCAAGCGCGGCAATCGCCACCCCGGCGTTGGCGGGGGTGGCGTCGTGGATGGCACAGCGCTTGTGCGATACCGCGACCTACTGCGCGGTGTAGGCGCCGTCGACGAGATGGTAGCTGCCGGTGATGAACGAGGCGCGGTCGGACAACAGGAACGACACGAGCGCCGCGACCTCCTCGGCCCGGCCAAGGCGGCCGATGGGGTGGATCGCGACCAGCGCCTTCTTGGTGTCGGCGTCGAGAACCGAGAGCAGCGGGGTTTCGATGAAGGCCGGGCCGACGGCGTTCACGCGCACGCCCTTGGCCGCATACTCGATGCCGGCGTTCCTGGTGATGCCGAGCATGCCGTGCTTGGCGGCGACGTAGCCGACCGCGTTGGCAAAGCCGACGGTGCCGAGGATCGAGGCCATGTTGACGATGGCGCCGCCGCCCGACGCGATGATCGCCGGAATCTCGTACTTCAGGCCGTAGAAGACGCTGGAGAGATTGACGTCGATGATGTGCTGCCAGCCGTCGAGCGGATAGTCGGCGATGGGCGCCTGCGGGCCGCTGATGCCGGCGTTGTTCACCGCGAGGTGGAGGCCGCCGTAGGTCTTTTTCGCGAAATTCACCAGCGCCTCGACTTCCGCCGCTTTCGCGACGTCGATCTTGAAGGCGGCGGCGGTGCCGCCAGCTTTCGCGATCTGGTCGGCGACGGTCCTGGCGCCATCGAGATTGAAATCGGCGACGACGACCTTCGCTCCGCCGGCGGCGAGATCCCTGGCGCAGGCCTCGCCGATGCCCGATGCCGCGCCCGTGACGATGGCGACCTTGTCCTTGAATTCGTTGCTCATGGGAGGGTTCTTTCCTGGCTGGAAAGGACCCATTGCACGTCGGCGCACCGCAACTCTTGATCGGAATCAAACCGGCGGTGGGCCTGGGCAGCCAACCCGCCCGCGCGTGGGCGCGTTCGCTTGCGGCGACGGCCTGTCCGTTCTCGATCTAGAACTTCACGCTGAGGTCGGCGTTGGCGCTCTGATCGATCGCGCCCGTGGTGAACTGGCCGCCGTAGATCAGGCTGAGCGTGGCCGCGGGCGCGAGCGCGA
>CAYOUO010000245.1:0-4754 GCA_964407155.1 uncultured Hyphomicrobiales bacterium
GCATCCAGATGAACTCGGGGTGCAGCCCACCGTGCTTGTCGATCCACTCGCGGATGTCGCTGGCGTAGGCGGCCCAAAGGGTGGCCTGAGCGCTCGGCAGGTGGGCGAGATGAAAACCGAAGCTGCCCTGCGGTGTCACGCAGATGTGGCCGCGCGGAATATGTCCGAGCAACACCGTGCATGCCGACTGGCAGGGACCGACGATGCGGACGTTGACGCCTCGGGCGGCGAGGCCCTCCCAGCGTGCGTCATAGGCGGCGACCGAACCGCCGTGATTGTCCGACACGTTGACCGTCTCGGCGCGCGCTGCCGACGCTGCCAGACAGAAGACCGCGATGACAGCAAGAACGAGCGACTTCATCGGGAAACCCTCCCCATCGATCGTCGCCCGCGCGGACTATAGCTGAAGTCGCGGTGCGGTTCACGCCATACGATGCACACCGGCGGCGTGACGGGAGGCACCTCCGTGGTCGAAAGCCAAAGGCTGGCCCATACCCTCCGTCGCTCGGGCGGTGTATCGGTTGGCAGGTGATGGCGAAAATGCGGTCGCTCCTGCTTTCGCTCGCTGCGCTCGCCGGAATATCCGGCACGGCGCAGGCGCTTCCGTGCGATCCGCCGCCACCTTCGACCGCTGCCGCCTGGTTTCCCGTGACACCCGCGCCCGCCTACACGAAGCCACTCCCGCACCCGGCGCCGGACTGCCCCTTCTATCAGGCGGCGTGGCAGGAATTCCTCCACGACACCGAGGCTGATCGCGCTGGGGTGCCGGCCTTCGTGCGTTTCCCATCGCCCGAGGCGGTCTTCGCACCACCGGCCGCTGCCGCAACCCCGCCGCAAGACGCGGCCATGCCGCTTACGATCGATGCCGGAGCAACGCAGGTGACATCCGGCGGCGTGCTGATCGATCGTGACGGCTACCCGGTGTACTACGCCATCCACGTGAATCCCGCCTTCGCCGCCTTCATCCGGGGCCAGGGCCTGACGACGCCGGCCGGCATCGGCGATCCCGGCAAGGCAGCGCTGACCATTCCAGCGGGCGCGGCCGAGTTCAAATCGGCATGGCGCGTGCTGACGAACCCCGCCGACTTCGGCGGCTACATCACGGCTACGGCCCGGCTGCCACGCCTGCGCGTCATGGCCGATGGTGTGACGGCGGACCCATCGGCCACCTTCGTGGCGACGGTCGGCCTGATCGGACTGCACGTCGTGTTCGCGATGGAGGGGCACCCGGAGATGATCTGGTCGACGTTCGAGCACGTCGACCGCAACGGCAACGCCGATCTTGCGCCGCAGGCGCTGGTGAACCCGGAGCCGAACCAGACGCCGCTGCTCATCAGTCCGAACGTCGAGTACATTCTGTTCCGGCGCGGCTCGCCGACGAACACGGATCAGCTACCGCCGACGCTCGGCCGGTATGCCGCCAGCCTCGACGCCGACGGTCGGCGGTTCGCCGGCGCGTCCGGCGTGCTGACCACGCCGGTCTACCGCACGTATCCCGGCTCGCGCATCACACAGTCGGCGGAGGACGACGAAGTGCTGGCGTTGAACGCGGGCGTGCGCGCCGCGATGCTTGCCGCGAACCCTGCCGACCGCCGCAGCAACTACCGGCTGGTGGGCGCAACGTGGCTGGACCGGCCACAGGACAGCTTCGCCGCGGACGAGTCATTCGCCAATGCTCCCGGCCAGACGACGAAAACCGGGCCGGTCGCCGGACAGGACGCGCTGTCGAGCGTCGCGCTGGAATCGTTCACGCAGGTGGACCGGCCGGGGTGCTTCAGCTGCCACGACACGCAGGCGATTGCGATATCGCCGGGCGTTGCGCTGCCGGCACGGCCGCTCAACATGAGCCACCTGTTTTCGCGCTATCTCCAGTCAGCGGGCGAGTGAGGCCGGATAGAGCCAGAGCGTTCGCTCGCCGGGAAAGCGCGCGGGGAACACTGCTGCCGCGTTCGCATCCGGAACGGGAGTTCCGGTCAGGCGGAAAGCCGGAACCGAGGCGGTGGCGAGGCCGAGGGCGGCATCGGCGGCGTAGTACATGTCATAGACACGGGCGTTCGGCAGCGCCTGCCGCAGCGTGAACACGCCTTCGTTCGTGGCGATCGCGACCGGCTGACGCGCGGCGAGCCAGCCCTGAGCGGCGGCGAGCGATGAAGACTGGCCGACCGTCGCAAGCGGATCGACAACGATGAGCGCACCGGTCTCGGCGGCCAAAAGCGCTGCCACGAGCGCAATGCGCGGCAAGCGATCGACTTGCGTCACTGCCGAGACAAAAATGATCCCGCCGAGGATCGCCAGCGGCGCGAGATGGCGGAGATGATCGGGGTTCTGGAACGCGGCGATCCACGCGCCGTGGCAGACGAAAGCCGCGATGGCCGCCGTCAGCCCGGGCGGGCGGGACCGCTGCCGCAAGGCGACTACGACGCCGGCCAGCAGGAGCGGCGCGAGAAGCCACGCGAACGGGATGGCGCCGACGGCCGTCCACCAGCTTTCGCGATGAACTTCGGGCGCGAAGGCGGTGTTTCCCCAGATCGCGGTGTGACCGAGCAGGAAGCGCAGGCCCTCCTGGAGATAGAGCGCGCCCTCGGCTGCGTAGACGACGAGCGCAACCGGCAGCAGCGCGGCAGCGACGCCCGCAAGGATCGACAACACCCACCGCGGCCGGACGACGACGACCGCGACAAACGCACCGCCGAGCAGCGGCGCATCGGATGGCCGGCAGGCCAGCGCCCAGCCGAGTGCAAGACCGGCGAGGAACAGACGTAAGGGCCGGTGCACGTCCGCGACAGCAACATGACCGCTCGACGACAGGGGAAGCACCGCGAGGAAGACGAGCAGGAACAGAATACCGGCGCCGTCGGTGAGCAGGCTGAGCGCGAGATCCGGCAGCAGCGGGCAAAGCAGCGTCACGAAGAAGGCCGCGAGCGCGGCCGATGCCGCACCGGTCATGCGCCAAACCACCCAGGCGGCAGCCGGCGGAATAGCGATCGCGACCAGTGCGGAAGTGAGCGCGAGCGCCGCAAGCGGATCGTGCATGAAAACCAGGGCCGCGCGACCCATGGCGACAAAGCCGGGGTAGCCCGGAAACTGCGGGGAGAAATCGAGGATGCTGAAGCGCGTCAGCGAATGGAGGAGAAAAAGTGCGTCGTCTGACGAGATCGACTGCGGGATCGCGACAAGCCACAGCGTGAAAATGGCGAGCGCAGCTGCCGCGCCCGCCCAGCCGAGCGCCAGCGCGATCCTGCGCCGGTCGAGCAGACGCGGCGCGCAATCGCCTGCGGCCAGCGCCGTCACGGTGTCAAACCAAGAGCCTTGAAGATATCGGCGCGGGCGACGGCGAAGGCATCGGGATCTGGCTTCCGCGCACCGACTCCGAAGACGCCGGGATTGCCGATGGCATCCAGGGCGCGTTTCAGGCCGTCGCCAACGGCACCGCTGACGTCCGGCGCGAGATCGGCGGCAACCGCCGCGTAGAAACGCTGCGCCTTCACCACCAGCACCTTGGCGGTCTGGTAGTCGTTGAGGTTATCGCGCGCGCCGTTGACGCGGCGTTCGATCTCGCCAACCGCGGCGCGGGTGAAAGCCGCCTGCAGCGCCTTCGCGTCTTTTGCCGTGACGGCATCGCCGAGCGCCTTCTCGACGCCCGGAACCTCATGACCATCGAGATAGTCGAGGTCGGGCTTCATGGCGGCGAGCGCCGTCGCGGCCTTCGCCCAGTCGCCGCTCGTGGCCGCCGAGAAAAGCGCCTCGCGGCCGTCGAGCAGCGGCTCGGCGCCTGCGGCCGCGTAGGAATAGGCGTGGGCCTCCCCCGCCGCGAATCCCAGCGACGCAAGCAGGACGAAGGTCAGGGCAAACCGGCGCATGGCTTCTTCTCCTCAGGCGATGCTTTCCGTCTCGATCACGGTCTTTTCGTTGCGATGATCGTAGATCGCGGCGCGACCATCTTCTCCCCGCAGCAGCGTCTCGGCAGCCATCTGGCCCATTTCCATCGCGGTGTCCGTGAAGACGTAGCGGAAGGTGCCCTGCCGCCCGCACTGCACGAGATTGGGAATGGCGGCGAGATGGGCGATGCCGCGGGCGCGCTCGCGCTCATAGCCGACGGTCATCAGCGGATAGGCGGTCGCGGTGCGTGCGCCGAAGATTTCGCCGGTGGCTTTGGCCGGATCGATGCCGAGGCGAATGAAATCAGTGGCAACGCGGGCAAACAGCGCCTCGTCGCTCGCCGCCCACACGGCATCTCCGGGATCGGCCGGAATCTCGACCATCAGCGAGGTCATGCCCGGCGGTGACATTTCCGGCGAGCGGCGGCGCGGCTCCTGCAGGCGCGTGCCGAGCATGTCGGGGTCGGAGAGATACTGCCACGTCCACGGCGAGACGTTTTCCATCGCCATCGGCAGGTTGAGAAAGCGCAGCCCCCGGAAGCGCAGCGCCGAGGCGCCGCCGGTCATGCGCACGACTTCGGGCAGCGGCAGCGTCGAGACGACGGCGTCGCAGGCGATGTCGCCGCCATTGGTCCTCACGGCGGTAACGCGACCGCTGGCCTCGCGCGCAAAGCCGGTGACCGTCGCGCCGGTGCGGATCGTGCCCCCTGCCCGCGCGATACGTGCCGCGAGCCGATCGAAAATCACCCCGAAGCCGAGGCGCGGATAGCGGTAGCTGCGCGCATAGGTGCGCGGATTGCCGAGCGCGCCGGGCAACAGCCGGCGGGCGACATCGCCGAGGTTGACCAGACTGATGCGCTGCTCGGCCCAGTCGGC
>CAYOUO010000246.1:0-4428 GCA_964407155.1 uncultured Hyphomicrobiales bacterium
AAGACATCGGCGTCGATGTCACGCTGAAGCCGACCGATTCGTTTGCAACGTACGTGCCGCTGATGGGCACCCAGAAGTATCCGGCGACGACGTTGACCTTCCAGTATTCGGTGCAGCTGACCGATACCCAGCAGCTCGTGACGAACCCGGCGCTCTACAACTACATGGGGTTCACCGACAAGAAGGCGGACGACCTCGCCGAGGCGCAGCGCAAACAGGACATCGATTCGCCGGCGGGCAAGACGGCGGCAGAAGCCTCGGAGACCTATATGGTTCAGGGCGGCTTCCTCGTGCCGGTGGTCAGCGTCGACGCGCTGCTGTTTGCATCGAAGGACGTCACCGGTCTGAAGTTCAGCACCTATCCGTGGCCGGATCCGGTGAACTGGAAGCCGGCGAAGTAGGTCAGTCACCACAATCGTGCCCGTCGGCGGTATAACCTTCGGCGGGCACTTTCAGTTTCCGGTGGGCGCAGGCGAGCCGGCCGGCAAGCGCCGGTTGGTGAGACCGTCAAAAGGCGTTCGGCCTGAGCTCACCGCGAGGAGCGACAGCGTATCGAATGGGCCACATCCGTCTCAACCAGGAGCGCGATATGTCGACGGTTGTCGTCGACGCGCCGGCCGGCAGCTTCCGCGGACTGATGCAGGACCGCGTCGCTGTGTTTCGCGGCATTCGCTATGGCGAGCCGCCCGTCGGCCGTCTCCGATTCGCGCCGGCGGTTGCGGCCAAAAAACTGGAGATGCCCGGCGACGCCGTTCAGGCCGGGCCGATTTCGATTCAGGACATCGACCCGCTGCCGATGGTGCTTCCTGGAACGGAAAATAACTATTACAGCCCAGATCCGGTGGTCTCCGAGGACTGCCTCAATCTCAATATCTGGAGTCCCGGCACCACGGGCCGCGCGCCGGTGCTGGTCTGGATTCATGGTGGCGCGTTCCTCTGCGGATCAGGGTCGGGCGCCTGGCTGGACGGAACGGCGCACGCCCGCCAGAACGGCATCGTCGTCGTCACGCTGAATTACCGGCTGGGCTATCTCGGCGGTCTTTTCCTCGGCGATTACGAAACCGGCAACAGCAACCTCGGACTGCAGGATCAAATCCTCGCGCTGAGCTGGGTGCGCGACAACATCGCGGCATTCGGCGGCGATCCGGATTGTGTCACGATCGGCGGCCACTCTGCCGGCGCAATGTCCGCGGCGGCGCTGGTTGTTGCGCCGGCCGCGCGCGGGCTGTTCAAACGGGTGATTATCGAGAGCGGCCACCTCGACTCGATCATCGACGTCGCGCAAGCTCGCGAAACGACCAGGGTGATCTTCGAGCGCCTCGGCATTGACGCCGGCCTCGACGTCTTCGACCAGTTGAGGCAGCTGTCAACGTTGCGGATCACGGCGGTGCAGCGCGAGCTGGGACTTTCCCGCCGCGCGTTCCCGCTGGTGGGCGACGACGTCACGCTGCCTTCCGACCCGATGGCCGCACTGGCGAAGCGGGCCGACATCGACATCCTGATCGGAACGACGAGCGAGGAAGATCGGCTGTTCGCAGTCACCGGATGGGCTCCGCCGACGCGCGACCTCGGAGAGACCCTCGCCGCTTACCTGCGCGATCCGCAGGCAAGGAATGAAGCGCGATCCCTCTATGCTCCTCTGCTCGAGGAGCGCGGAGGCGACCAGGTGGCGGTGACGCATCTGATCGCGACCGAGCATGGCTGGGCGGAGCCCGCCAGACGGATGATCGCCACCCATGCAGTCGCCGGCGGGCGCGGGTACCTCTATGAGTTCACGTGGGCTTCATCGGCGCTCGACGGCCGGGTGGGTGCCGCCCACCTCGTCGATCTGCCGTTCCTGTTCAACAATCTCAACGCACCCGGCGTGAGCGAGCTCCTCGGCCAGTCCTGCTTTGAGGAACCGGCGCGGCATCTAGCGCGTGACTTCAGTTCGGCAGTGGCTGCGTTCGTGCGCTCGGGCGATCCAAGCGGGCCGCTGGGCGAATGGCCCGCTTTCACGCCGACCAAGCGCGCCACCCAGATATTGGGCGCCAGCTCGCACATCGAAGTCGACCGTCTCGTCACCCGCCTTGATTTCTGGACGCGGAACCGCGGAAAGTCGGTGCCCGCGCTGTCCAATCTCGTGGTTTCAGATTCGGAGCCGGCGGCGAAAAGCAGCGCCGGCCCGTCGAGAGCGCCATGAGACTTTTCCGCAGTCTCGCGTTCCGCATTCTCGGATCGCTGCTGCTTCTGATCGTGGTTCCGACGATCACTTACTTCATCCAGGGCATCGCGCCGTCGAACGTCGCCAAGGGCATCCTCGGCCTCGACGCCACGCCAGCCATGATTGCCGACTTCAATCACCGCCTCGGCCTCGATCAGCCGCTGGTCCTCCGTTATCTGCACTGGCTTGGGCGTGTGGCCACCGGCGATCTCGGCGCCTCCTACACCAACAACCAGGCCGTCTCGCAGATTCTCGCGCCGCGCCTCAGCGTCAGTCTCTCGCTGATCGTCGGATCGCTGGTCGTGTTCACCATCGTCGGCGTCGTCATCGGTGTCCTGTCGGCGACGCGCGGGCGCGTCGTCGGCCGCTTCCTCGACGTCGTCTCCACGGTCGGCATCGCGGTGCCGAATTTCTGGATCGCCGTGATCCTGATCGCTGTCTTTGCGGTGAGTCTGCCGATCTTTCCGGCTACCGGCTACGTGTTCTTCTCGGACGGTCCGTATTTCTATTTCCTCTCGCTGGTGCTGCCGGTAGCCGCGCTCGCCTTCGCGGGTATCACCGCCGTCGCCAAGCAGACGCGCGACCAGATGCTGCTCGCCATCGAGAGCCCGTGGGCGCGAACGCTGCGCGCCAACGGCGCATCGGAATTCTCGATCGTCTACAGGCACGCACTGCGCAACGCCGCCGCTCCCATCATCACCGTAATCGGCACCATCTTCGTCGGCTCGCTGAGCGGCTCGGTCGTGATCGAGAACATCTTCGTGCTGCCCGGCCTCGGCTCGCAATCGCTGGCCTCGGCGCTGCAGGCCGACCTGCCGGTGGTGCAGGGCATCGCCGTCTATTTCACGATCATCGTGGTGGTGGTGAACGTCCTTATCGACATCGCGACCGCGATCCTCAATCCGAAAGTGCGCGAGCCATAACCGCCGAACCCAACAGCATCCTGGTTGGTCCGGCAGACCTCGATCATCGGGCGTCGCGCTTCAGACTGTTGCGGGCGTATCTCCGAAATCCGCTCGGCGTCCTGGCGGCCGGCTTCCTCCTCGTGGTTGCGCTGGCCGTCATCGCCGCACCTCTCCTCGCGCCGTACGGGCCGCTCGATGTCAACCTGACGCACGCGCTCGAGCTGCCGTCGGCGCATCACCTGCTTGGCACCGACCGTCTCGGACGCGACGTGCTGAGCCGTCTCCTGTGGGGCGGGCAGGTCAGTCTCGGTGGCCTCGCGGAAGCGCTCGCGGTCGCCTTCGTCATCGGCGTCTTCTGCGGCGTCGTTGCCGGGTATGTCGGCAGGGGCACCGACAACGCGATCTCGCGCGTGACGGAAGTGATGATGGCGATTCCGGGCATCGTCGTGCTGCTGATGGTCTACGGCATCAGCAACAACAATTCGCACCTGGGCATGATCGCCCTCGGCGTCCTCTGTTCGCCGAACATAACGCGCGTCACGCGCGCCGCTTCCCGGACAGTGCGCGAGGAAGTCTTCATCGCGTCCGCTGAGGTCCTCGGCATGGGACGCGTGCGCATCATCCTTGCCCACGTCCTCCCCAATGTCTGGGGCCCGATCATCGTCAACACCGCCGTGCTCGGCGCGATCATCCTCGGCATTCAAGGGGGCCTGAACTACATCAACCTCGGCGTGAATCCGCCGTCGCCGAGCTGGGGCGGCATGGTCAGCGACGCTCAGCACGTGCTGGGCCAGCAGCCGTGGCTGATCGTGCCGAGCGGCGTCACGCTCACACTCGTCATCATGGCGCTGATGCTGGTTGCCGACGGACTGCGCGACGCGTTGGCGAGCAACCGATCGCGGGCGGCCCGGCCTGCTGCTCCCATGATCGGCGCCACGCTGGCTGCGGCGGATGTCGCGCAGCCGCCGAACAGTTCAGCGGCGCTGTCAGTGCGCGGTCTTTCGGTTTCGTTCACCGGCCTCGAAGTCGTCCGCAACGTCGCGTTTGACGTGCCTGACGGTCAAACGCTCGGCATCGTCGGCGAGTCCGGCTGCGGCAAGTCGGTTACGGCGTCGGCCGTCCTCGGCCAGCTCGGCGCTTCGGCGCAGACGACCGGCACGGTGATGCTCGTCGGCGTCGACCTCTCCAGAGCATCCCGCCGGGTGCGGGCGCAGACGCGCGGAACCGGCCTCGCTTACATCTCGCAGGACCCGATGGTGGCGCTCGATCCGTGCTTCACGGTCGCCAGCCAGCTCGGCGAACTGGTCCGACGGCATGAGA
>CAYOUO010000247.1:0-3312 GCA_964407155.1 uncultured Hyphomicrobiales bacterium
CGCTACTACAACGAGGAAACCCGCCTGGCCGCGGCGCTGGATGCGGCGAACGCCGTCGAGCTCAAGATGGCCGAGTAGGAACAAGAGGCATGTTCGGTTCTGGAGTTGCCCTGCTGGCGGTGATCGGCCTGGCGATGTTGAGCGCCGGAGGCATCGCCTATGGCATGCTCTACGGTCGCATCGAGCGTGAGAACACCGCTGAGCGCCGCCTGGGTCTGGTGCGCGGCCGCGATCCGGCCACTGCCGTGCAGAGCCGGCAGCAGATCGACGCGAACAAGCGCCGCAAGTCGATTCAGGAAACGCTGCGCGAGCTGGAAGAGACCCAGAAGGCGAAGGCGAAGCAGAACCGGTCGCCCCCGCTCACCTTGCGCATTCAGCAGGCCGGGCTGCACTGGAGCCGTCGCACGTTTTTCATCATCAGCGGCGTCACCGGTCTCGTGACTTTCTCCATTCCCTACTTTCTCGGCGCGCCGCTCTACATCGCCGCCGCGTTCGGCGCTGCCGGCGCGCTCGGGCTGCCGCGCTGGTTCATCAACTTCTGGCGCAAGCGGCGGCTGCGCAAGTTCGTCGACGTCTTCGCCGATGCCGTTGACGTCATCGTGCGCGGCGTCAAGGCCGGCCTGCCGCTCAACGATTGCATCCGCATCATCGCCAACGAAGCTGCCGAGCCCGTCAAAAGTGAGTTCCGCGCGCTGACCGAGGCCCAGTCGCTTGGTCTCAGCCTTGCCGATGCGGTCGCCCGCCTGCCCGATCGCATCCCGGTGCCCGAGGCCAGCTTCTTCGCCATCGTCATCGCCATCCAGCAGCGCGCCGGCGGCAACCTCGCCGAGGCCCTGGGCAACCTCTCGCGCGTGCTCCGCGAGCGCAAGAAAATGAAGGGGAAGATCGGCGCCATGTCGATGGAGGCGAAGGCCTCCGCCGCCATCATCGGCTCGCTGCCCTTCGTGGTCATGGTCCTCGTGTTCCTGACCAGCCCCGGCTACATCATGCTGCTCTTCACCCAGACCCTCGGCCACGTCATTCTCGGCGCCTCTCTCGTCTGGATGACCATCGGCATTCTGGTGATGCGCAAGATGATCAACTTCGATTTCTAGGCGGAGCGGCGGATCATGTTCCAGTTCGTCTACTCCAGCATCACCAGCGGCCAGTTCGTTCTCGCCGCGCTCGCGGCGCTGGCCGTCTTCGGTACCGTCTTCACCTTCGTCCAGCCGCTCTTCGAGCGCGACCGTCTCGCCGCCCGCATCAAGGCCGTGGGCGAGGAGCGCGAGGAGTTGCGCGCCCGCGAGCGTGCCCGCCTCGCCGCCGAGGCGAAACGCGCCAAGCTGCGTCCCGAGCCGAAGGCCTACATGCGCGGCATCGTCGACCGCTTCAATCTCCAGAAGGCGCTCGCCGACGAGAACACCACGTCGCGCCTGCGCATGGCGGGCTATCGCGGCCAGGCCCCCCTCGTCGTATTCCTGTTCGTTCGTCTGATCCTGCCGCTCGTCTTCTTCGGCCTGGCGCTGTTCTACGTTCTCTTCATCGCCAATATCGGCTCGACGCTGCTGATGAAGCTGCTCATCGCCATGCTGGCGGCCGGCGTCGGTTTCTACGTGCCGATCTTCTACGTGTCGAACGTCATCTCCAAGCGGCAGACCTCCATTCGCCGCGCCTGGCCCGACGCGCTCGACCTGCTGCTCATCTGCGTGGAATCGGGCATGTCTGCCGAGGCGGCGTTCCGCAAGGTGTCGGAAGAAATCGGCGCCCAGTCCATCCCGCTTGCCGAGGAGCTGACGCTGGCGACCGCCGAATTGTCCTACCTGCCGGAGCGTCGGCAGGCGTATGAAAATCTCGGCACCCGCACCGGCCTGGAGACGGTGAAATCGGTGATGACCAGCCTGATCCAAGCCGAGCGCTACGGCACGCCTCTCGGTCATTCGTTGCGGGTGCTCGCGCAGGAAAATCGCGATCAGCGCATGACGGAAGCCGAGAAGAAGGCCGCCGCCCTTCCGCCGAAGCTCACCGTGCCGATGATCCTGTTTTTCCTGCCGGTGCTCATGGCGGTCATTCTGGGACCGGCCGCCATCCAGGTCATCCACAAGCACCCGTTCAGTCAGCACCATTAGTCGGTGATGGCGTCGAGCGTTTGCGGCCGACGTCGGACACCGGCTTCCCGGGGCGCGCCGCGATCGGCGGCGAGCGACAGGCGATCCCGCCTAGCCGGTGCCGCCGGCCTTGAGCTTCTTCCAGACGTCCTGCTCGCCCAGCATCTCCTTGAGATAGGCGATGTTGGCGGCGGCTTCGTCCGGCGGCAATTCGGCCGAGGCGATCTTCTCCGCCTCGTCGAAACGTCCCTCGAGACCGACGACGAGCGCGAGATTCTGCCGCACGCGGCTGTCCGCGCCCGGCAGCGCGATCGCCTGCCTGAGCAGCGCCTCCGCCTTCGGCAGCTCGCCGGTCAGCACGTATGACATGCCATAGTTGGAAAGCACCGAGGGTTCGTTCGGCGCCAGCGTCCGCGCCTCGGCATAAAGCTTCCGCGCATCCGCGTTCTTGCCCATCTGGTCGAGGATCGCGGCCTCTGCCGAGATCAACCGCCAGTCGGGCTTGGCGCCGTCCTGCGCCTGCCGCACCGCGTCCAGTGCCTGTCCGAGATCGCCGGTTGCGGCGTAGGCCTTGCCCAGCGCCGCCAGCACGTCGCGGTCGCCGGGGAAGGTGAGCGATGCCGCCTGCAGCACGCCGAGTGCCGCCGTCGCGTCGCCGAGCCGCTGTTCGGCGGCCGCATAGTTCAGCGCCGCCTCGCGATCCTTGTTGTTCTTCTGATACTGCCCGCCCCAGTAGGCGGCCGCCTTCTGGAAATCGTCGCTGGTCACCGGATGGGCGATCGCGCCGGTGATCGTCGGGTCGGTCGCGCTTTGCGGTTTGGCGCATCCCTGCAACGCCAGCGCCGCCATGATCGCCAGCGCCGCGGCACCGCTCTTCAGCCGGAAGCGAAGACCCGGTTGGTCCGGGCGGGCTGGCGCAGGCATGGCGGGCGAAACTCCGGGGAATTAAGGCAATTCGCCCCCTCTCAATATTCCGTTAACCTTAATGCTTGGTTAAGACTGAACTCCCGTCCGGTCGCCCGAGAGACTGCCCGTGCCATCCTGCCTCGTTTCCGAAGTCGTGTCGTCAGCAATCCCGATCCGCGCCGTTTCGCCGGATGCGCTTCCCGCCGCGCTCGCCGACCTGGCGCCGGCACAGGCGGCGTGGCTGCGCGCCACCGCGTTCGCCGCGGGGACCGGGGAGGTGGCGCTGGTGCCCAGCCCGGGCGGCGCGCCGGAGCGCGTCTTC
>CAYOUO010000248.1:0-3979 GCA_964407155.1 uncultured Hyphomicrobiales bacterium
CTACCGCGGCCTTGTCCTTGGGATCGCTGGCAGCGCCAAGGGCGGCGAAGCCGGCGTCGAGCAGAGACATCGAAGCACCGACCTGCTGCTGCCACTGCTTGCCGGAAGCCTTCTCGTAGCCCGCCGCAAGGTCCTTGCTCGATATGCCGGTGAGCGAGGACTTATAGGGGAATGTCGGATGCCAGTAGGCCGCCGTGGCGAGGTTGTTGCCGAGGTTGCCGACCGCCTCGACCTGCGACGGGAAGAGGCCAGTCTTGGCGATCTGGGCGATCTTCACCATTTTCGTGTAGCCCTGCTGCGCAGCCTGATGCCAGAAGGCAGCGAAGTCCGGCGGGATCGGGAAGGTGTTGAAGATTTCGCACTTCTCTTTCTTGAAGAGCGCAATCTGCGAGGCGTAATCGGTGGTGCCGTCCTCATAGGGGCCGGGATCGACGATCGTGTAACCGCCCTTCTGGAGCAGCGGCGCCAGGGCATGGCGAATGGCGTTGCCGTCGGCGTCATTCGGATAGATGACACCAACCTTCTTGTTGGTCTCGATCTTGTCCCACATCGACAGGTACGTCTTGGCGAACGTGCCCGTGCCGAAGCTGAAGCAGTACGTCCACTTGAACGGCGAAGGTGCGTCGGGCTTGGCGCCGCGGCCGAAGTAGAACGCCTCCCACGGAACGATGGTCGCAAGGCACGGCACGCCGGCGGCCTCGCACGCATCGGCGACCGGGTTGGTCGTCTCCGGCGCCGAGGTCGTCAACATCATGTCGATGCCCTGATTGTTGATCAGGTCCTTCGCCAGCTGGCCGGCGCGCGCCGGATCCGACTGGGTGTCCTGATCGACGATAGTCACCTGATAGCTCTTGCCGGCGGCGGAAAAGCCCTTGGCCAACGCCTTGCGCGCGGCATCGAGAACGTAGCCATCGCCCTCGCCGAAGCCACCGAGCGCGCCGGTGCGGGGGCTGATGAAACCGACCTTGAGAGGCGCGTCGTCGGCGAATGCGCGGCGACCGCCCGTGGCGAGCGCCAGAGCGCCGACGCCGGCGGTGGCGAGCAACTGCCGGCGCGAAACGCCGGAGCGACTGGCAACAGATTTCACTGCGTTAGTCATCTACATTCCTCCCTCAACAGTATCCTGATCGCCCTGGAAGACGCCGGGAACGCGCGTTGCGTTCCCGGATAGTTCACTGCTCACCAAAATTCCGGCTGCTCGGGAACCGGTTCCTTCAGCGGAACCAGCGCACCAAAACGGCCGGCGTGATAGACAAGAGGCGGCTGATTGTCGGCGGCCATCGACGTGATGGCGCCGATGTAGAGCGTGTGATCTCCGCACTCGTGCGCCGCCGAAATCATGGCGGTGATGTGGGCCGACGCGCCGGAGACAGTCGGTACGCCGTGCACCTCGCGAAACGTCACATCGAGGCCCGCGACCGGCCGCCCGGCAAAATTGATTGCAAGCGACTCCTGGCCTGCCGCCAGAATGTTCACCGCGAAAGCGCCGGCCTTCTGGATGTGCTTGTGCATGTGCGCGCGGTGGGCGACGGAAACGACACACAGCGGCGGGTCGAGCGAACCCGACATGAAGGCATTCGCCGTCATGCCACGGGTCTCGCCATCCGCCGTTGCGGTGATCACCGTGACGCCGCTCGCAAAACGACCCATCACCCGACGAAACTGGGCAGGATCGGCGCTCTTGAGCGGGCGCATGTACATCTCGTGCCTTTCAGTTATCGATGGGAGCGTGGTAGCTGAACTCGCCCGGATTGCTGAGATCGGGCACGCGCCAGCCATCCAGATCGTATTCCGCCATGCACTGCTCGACGAAGTCCTTGAGCTTGTCGGCGGTGCCCAGCGCCTGCGCGCCGAACAGCACGTAACGACGGATCTCCTCCGTCGAGCCGCCATAGTTGATCTCGTACAGCTCGTGCCGGCCGGCAAACTCGGTGCCCACGGCATCCCACAACAGCTTCATCAGCTTGGTGCGGTCCTCCGCCTTATAGCCGTTCGAGCCACGCATATACTTGTCGAGATAGGGCCGGATGTCCTGATTCTTGAAGTCCCGCGACGAGGAATTGAGATAGATGAGGCCCGACGCAACCGTCTGCTCGATGATGTACTTGACCTTGGTGTAGGCCATGGTCGAGGTGATCTGGTAGGCGCCAGCAGGCTCAATGTCGGGAAGCAGATATTTGCCGATCCAGGGCTTCGGATTGCGCACCATCGCCTCGCTGAGGCCCCAGAAGAGGTTGCGCCACATTAGCACCTCGCCGACGTTCGCCTGGACGCCGCGATAGTCCTTGGTGCCGGACGCCTCGACCGCCTTCAGCAGCAGGCCGGCGATGAAATCGAGCTTGACCGCGAGGCGCGTGCAGCCATGCAGCAGCGCACGCGGCAGGAAGCCGGTGCGCGGGAAAAAGTTGTTGGCCTTTTCGGCGTCGCCGTAACAGAAAACGTTCTCCCACGGCACCAGCACCTTATCGAGCACGAAGATGGCGTCGTTCTCGTCGATGCGCGACGACAGCGGATAGTCGAACGGGCTGCCCATCGCAGTGGACGTCAACTCGTAAGACGGACGGCAAATCAGCTTCACGCCGGGAGCACCGGTCGGGATCATGAAAATGGCGGCGAAATTCTTGTCGCCGACCGGAATGAGACCGTGGTGTGCAACGAACGTGAAATTGGTCAGCGCGGAGCCCGTCGCAACCACCTTGGCACCCGACACGACAATGCCCGCGTCAGTCTCTTTCTCGACGTGGCAATAGACGTCGCCGACTTCCTGCGGCGGGCGATCGCGATCAACGGGCGGATGGATGATGGCGTGATTGACGAAGGGCACGCGCTCCTGGCTGAACTTGTACCAGCGGCGGGCATTCTCCTGCCAGGGATCGTAAAATTCGGCATTGGCGCCGAGGGTGCCGAGGAAGGCCGCCTTGTAATCAGGGGCGCGGCCAAGCCAGCCGTAACCAATGCGCGCCCACTCCGCGATCGCATCGCGCCCCGCAACCGCCTCCTCGACCGTGGTCGGACACTTGAAGTATGCGTGCGTCATGCCGCCGCTGCCGGTGTCCGTCGGCACCATCATGCGCGCATGCTTGGGATCGTGGAGCGCATCGTAGAGACGCGCGATCATGCGCGCGGTATTGCGAAACGCCGGGTGCTTGGTGATGTTCTTGACGCGTTCGCCGTAGATGTAGACCTCGCGGCCATCGTTCAGCGATTCAAGAAACTCGGCGCCATTCTGCGGGCGCGAGGCCGAGACGCTTCCCGTGGTTTCCGGAGAACGGATGTAGGCGTTGACGTCCTCCCGAGCTTTGGCGTCCATGTCAGCATTCCTCCCCTAAGGTGATTACGTTTTCGACCAGGCCGGCACGCCCCGCGATCCCGTCCTCTCCCAGGAACGAGCGGCAGGCCTGACCCGGATCATCGCTTCATGTCACGCATAGCGTGGTAGCTCAGTTCGCCGGGATCGGTGAGATCCGGCACGCGCCATCCGTCGAGATCGTATTCGGCCATGCATTCTTCGGCAAAACCCTTGAAGCGATCGGCATTACCGGAGGCCATGGCGCCAAACAGCGCGTAGCGGCGAATTTCCTCGGTCGAGCCGCCGTAGTTGATCTCGTAGAGCTCGTGACGGCCGCCGAACTCAGTCGCCACCGAATCCCAGAGCAGCTTCATCAGCTTGACGCGCTCCTCGGCCTTGTAACCGTTCGAGCCCCGCAGAAAGCGGTCGAGATAAGGACGCATGTCCTCATTCTTGAAGTCGCGCGCGTGGCTGTTGAGATAAATGAGGCCGGACGCGACGGTCTGCTCGATGAGGTACTTCACCTTCGTGTAGGCCATGGTGGCGATGATCTGGTAGGCGTTGCCCGGATCCATGTTGGGCAGGACGTAATCGCCGATCCACGGCTTCGGATCGCGCACCATCGCGTCCGACAGACCCCAAAACAGATTGCGCCAGGCGATGACCTCGCCGATGTTGGCCTGTACGCCA
>CAYOUO010000249.1:0-3491 GCA_964407155.1 uncultured Hyphomicrobiales bacterium
GCTTTGATCCCGCCGATTGGTCGCAGCTTCTTGGCTCCAACGGCACGGCCACGCTGGGCGGCGCCGTTTCGACGGACGCATTCGGTCCCGGCCGGCTGCGGCATGGCGGCCCGCGCGACTCGCTGCTGGGTTTTTGCGCCGTGAACGGGCTTGGCCAATCCTTCCGCGGCGGGGCCAAGGTGGTGAAGAATGTCACCGGCTTCGATGTGCCCAAGCTGGTGTGCGGCGCGTTCGGCACGCTGTGCGTGCTGACCGAACTCACCTTCCGCGTCTATCCCAAGGCGGGCCACGCGGAGACGCTGTGCCTGGCCGATGTCGCGCCGGACGCCGGCTTCGCGGCCCTGCGCAAGATCGCGCACAGCGCGCTGGAGCCTGCCGGGTTGTTCTATCTGCCCGGCGGTTCGCCACTGCTGAACAATATCGGCGCGGGCGCGGCGCTGATCCGCCTGGAAGGTGCCGAGGCACCGCTGGCCCAGAAAGTGGCGCAGGCGCATGGTCTGATCGGTGAGGGCGCGCGTCCAATCCTCGATGGCGACCGGCTGTTCAGCCAGAAGCCGGTGCTGCGGCCGTACTCCGACGGGGAAAAGCGCAAAATCGCGGAATACCGCGAGCGCGTCCGGCAATCGCGGTTGGCGATGTTCGATTCGATCCTGCCGGGGTAGAAACCGGGGTCCGACACCTCCCCGAGGCGCACACACTGGCTTCCCAGACCCATCAGACCGGAACGCGAGCGACCGCCGCGCAGGATATCCTCGATACCTTGCGCCAGAGCGCGTGCGTGTTTCTGTCACCGCACTACGACGACATTGCCTTCTCGCTGGGGAATACGGTGCGCGAGATCGGGCGCGGGACGCTGGTCAATCTTTTCACGCGCTCGATCAACCTGCCGAACCCGGCAATGGCGAAGGCGCGCGTGTGGACGATCGACGAGATCAGCGCACAGCGCGATGCCGAAGACGCGCGCTTTGCCGAAGCCTGCGGTCTCGATCGTCGCGCGCTCGGCCTCGAGGAGCCGCCGGTCAGGGGCCGCCATGCCAAGGACCTGCGCGGCCTGGCGGAGGACAGGGAGCAAGTGCGCGCGCCGCTGACGCGGCTGCTCGTCACGCTCGGGAAGGACGTGGATGGAAGGCCGGTGCTATTCTGCCCGGCGGCCATTGGCGGCCACGTCAACCACCTGGCGACGATGTATACGGTGGCCGGGATGCTGCCCGACCTCAGAGCGCGCTATCGCGTCTTCTTCTACGAGGATCTGCCCTATGGTTCTTCGTTCTGGCGGCGCCGGCGCGGGCTCGCCCGTCTCGCGCGCACCGTCGGTGGGCTTGGCGCGCGCCATGTGATCCCGCTCGGCAGCCACCTCGCCGAGAAGATGCGCCTGGTGGCGATGTACGAATCCCAGCATCGGCATGAGCCGCGCCCCCGCCGCTACTCACCCGGCGCGCTTGGGCAGCCGCCTCACGAGGCCTTCTGGGAACTCGCGGAATAACCGGGTAGCTCGCCGCTCGTCGCCCTGATCGCCGCGTCCTTGTGACGACTGAAGAAGAGATTGACGTAGAGGTCCTTCAGCCAGCTCGGACGGCGGGCGTTGGAATGCGGAAACGGCGTGGCCGGCGCCGGCAGGCCGAGAAAGCCGCACAGCTTCTCCCACCCGTCGCCCGCCTCGAAACACATGTCGAGGAAGTTCGCGGGAGCGGCGGCGGCGAAATACGCCGCGACCTCACGATTGTCCCGCTCCTAGCCTTCCAGAAACGCCCGCGGATTCTCGTAGAACAGGTGATGGCCGAACATGTCGCGGTAGGGCTGGAACTTCGACCGGCGCTTGCCGAGCGTCTGCCGGTGGATCGAACGGGCCCACACGGCGGGGCTGCGGCGCCGCGTCAGGATGAACTTCGCGTCCGGATAGTGCGCGTGCAGCTCGCGGTAGATCAGCGGCCACGGGAGATCCTCGAGAGCCTCATACTGGTCGGCGACCGCGAAGGCGGCGGCGAGATTGCCGCGACGCACCTCGTGAAACAGCGGCATCGAAAACGACCGCGACCACGTCAGCCGGCGGTAGCCGAGGCTTTCGAGGGCATCGCCCAGCGAAGTCGTGCCGGTCTTGCTGAGGCCGAGGCAGAAGACCTTTGTCCGCGCCGCACCGTTCGTCACATGAAAGCTTTCGTTGCCGACATGAATTTTCCAGGGAATGGCGCGTTCCGAAAGGATGTACCCGAATTTGGCCGGACTTTAGGCGAGCCGCGCGCCTGAACTCAACGAGGGATATCGGGGGCAACGCGGCGTGCCGCCCTGCGCGGCTTGCATGGCTCGCGGCACGGCCTACATTCTGCGGCGAAGGGATGACTCGGCCGGGCCCGCGCACATAATTGGCGGTGCCCGAAGGTTTTCCGGGCGAAGGCAGCTTCAATCATGCATGCGAAGGCCATCATCATCGGCTCCGGGCCGGCGGGCTACACGGCAGCGATCTATGCCGCCCGCGCCATGCTGGAGCCGGTTCTCATTTCCGGTGTGACGGTCGGCGGCCAGCTCACGACCACCACCGATGTGGAAAACTTTCCCGGGTTCGCCAACGTCATCCAGGGGCCGTGGCTGGTCGAGCAGATGCGGCTGCAGGCGGAGCATGTCGGCACGCAGTTCGTCAGCGACCATATCGTCGGCGTCGACCTGTCGAAGCGGCCGTTCACGCTGATGGCGGACTCCGGCAAGACCTACACCGCCGACACGCTCATCATCGCCACCGGCGCCGAAGCGAAGTGGCTGAACCTGCCGTCCGAGCAGAAATTCCGCGGCTATGGCGTTTCGGCCTGCGCCACCTGTGACGGGTTCTTCTACAAGAACCGCGAGGTGGTGGTGATCGGGGGCGGCAACACCGCCGTCGAGGAAGCGATTTATCTCACCAACTTCGCCAGCAAGGTGACGCTCGTTCACCGCCGCGACACGTTCCGTGCGGAGAAAATCCTCCAGCAGCGGCTGTTTGCGCACGACAAGATCGAGGTGATCTGGAACAGCGAGATCGCCGACGTGCTGGGCACGACCGGCTTCCCGCCAGCCGTGACAGGCGTGCGGCTGAAGAACCTGAAGACCGGCGCGCAGAGCGAGCTCAAGGCCGACGGCGTGTTCGTCGCCATCGGGCACGCACCGGCGACCGAGTTCCTTGGCGGCCAGCTCAGGCTCCGGCCCTCCGGCTACATCTGGACGGAACCGGATTCGACCGCGACCAGCGTGCCCGGCGTTTTCGCCGCCGGCGGCGTGACGGACGAGACGTTCCGCCAGGCGGTGACCGCCGCCGGCCTCGGCTGCATGGCGGCGCTGGAGGCGGAACGGTATCTCGCCGCGCTGAAGACGGAGACCGCCGAAGCGGCGGAATAGACGGCATCGGTTGGCCGGCCCGGATGCGCGGGGCCGGCAGCGGCAGGCATTACGGGGAGAGGCGACGACGATGGACTGGGACAAGCTGCGCATATTTCATGCTGCCGCCCAGGCCGGTTCATTCACCC
>CAYOUO010000250.1:0-6418 GCA_964407155.1 uncultured Hyphomicrobiales bacterium
ACGTTCAACGCGCGCGCGGACGTCGGCCAGCGACGCCAGCGCCGGCATGGCGGCGACGAACGAATCGAAGTCGTCGTGGTCGTGCTCCTCGCCTTCCAGCTCGTGGTGGCTCTCGCGGCCCGTCATGTCGTTCTCGGCGGATGCCGCGATGCCGAGCAGCACGTCGGCGGGTGCAGCGTTGCCGCGCACGATCCCGGTTCCGGTGCGGGTTTCGCCACGAACGATGCGCTCCGCCTCGCGCGCGGCGGCCGGCGAAACGAGATCGGTCTTGCTGATGACGACGAGGTCGGCGCAGCGCAACTGGTCCTCGAACAGCTCCTCGACCGGATCGTCATGGCCGATAGCCGGATCTGCGGCGAGCTCAGCCTTCGTCGCTTCGACATCGGGCGCGAAGCGGCCGGCCGCGACCGCCTCGGCATCGACCACCGTCACGACTCCATCAACGGTGACGCGGTGCGCGACTGTCGGCCACGAGAAGGCGCGCACCAAGGGCTGTGGCAGCGCCAGTCCGGATGTTTCGATGACGATGTGGTCGGGCGCCGGCTCGCGTTTCAGCAGAGCCTCCATCGTCGGAAGAAATTCGTCCGCGACGGTGCAGCAGATGCAGCCGTTGGTGAGTTCGACGATGTGATCGGGACGGCAGTCGTCGTCGCAATCGGCAATGAGCGAACCGTCGAAGCCCATGTCCCCGAACTCGTTGACGATGACGGCGATGCGCCGGCCCTTCGCGTTGGCGATGAGATTGCGGATGAGCGTGGTCTTGCCGGCGCCGAGAAAGCCGGTGACGACGGTGGCGGGAATGCGGTCGGGGGTCATGGGGTCAGCACCTGTTCTTTCTCCCGCTCATTCCCGGCAGCGGCGAAGCCGACGACCGGGAATCCATTCTCGTGTTCGTGCAGTGGAAAGGTCGGTTGGATTCCCGCTTTCGCGGGAATGAGCGGAGACGGGACTCTGGATTCCGGCCTTCGCCGGAATGACGGAGGTTGGCGAATCCGCCTCCCGCTTCTCCCGCGCAAGCGGGCGTCCATGGAGCGCCACCGGACCTTCCAAGAGGCGGCCAACCCTCCCCCGCAAGGGAGGAGGGAGTGGAGAGGTGCGGTGCATACCTCTCCCGCTCATTCCCGGCGGCGGCGAAGCCGGCGACCGGGAATCCATTGCTGTCTTCGTGCAACGGAACGGTCGGCTGGATTCCCGCTTTCGCGGGAATGAGCGGAGGGTGGGATTCTGGATTCCGGCCTTCGCCGGAATGACGGGATTGGCGGATCCGCCTCCCGCTTCCGCGGGAATGCGCAGAACATGCGAGGGCACGGCGGCAGAAACAAATTCCATCCAAGTGCTCATGGCTTCAGCACCAGCGGCAGGCCAGCGACAACGAGGACGACGCGCGCGCAGACTTCGGCGACGCGCTGGTTGAGCGTGCCGAGCGCGTCCGCATAGGCGCGCGCCAGATCGTTGGCCGGGATGATGCCGGAACCGACTTCGTTCGAGACCATCACCACCGGACCGGACAACGGACCGAGGGCTTCGACGAGACGGCGGGTTTCGGCCGCGACGTCACGGCCGGCCGCAAACAGGTTGTTCAGCCACAGCGTTAGGCAGTCGACGAGGACGACGGCGCCCGGGCGTGAGGTTCGCCCGAGCGCCGCCGGAAGATCGAGCGGCTCTTCCACCGTGGTCCATTCTCCATTGCGGCGGTCGCGATGGAGCGCGATGCGCGCCGTCATCTCGCTGTCGCCGGCCGTGGCGGTCGCGAGATAAATGCGCGCAAGGCCGCTCTCCGTGACGAGCCGTTCGGCATAGCGGCTTTTGCCGGAGCGTTGACCCCCCACGACGAGGACGCCACCGGGCTGCATCAGCCGCGGGTCAGGCTGCGTTCGGTGAAATATCCGAATGCCAGACCAAGCGTGAGCCAGAGCACTGCCTCGGTGCCGAGCGAGGCGAGCCGGAACTGCCACAGCGTCTGCGCCGGGAAAGTCGCGGGCACTTCGTTGATGCCGGGCAGCACGAGCATCGCGGCGACGATGATGACGACGAAGCCCACCGCCGCGACGAGCGTGGCGTTCCAGGCGCCGAGCGAGCGCAGGAACTGCGCGCGCAGCCACATCGCCACCGCCGACGCGAGCAGGGACGCCACCAGCATCAGGAAGAACATCCCGGTCCGGTAGCCGATGGTCTCGGGCTGGCCGACGGAAGGCGGATTGGCCGGATACTTGAGCTGCGGCACGACGACCACGACCAGATAGCCGACGGTCGCGATGAGGGCGGCGAGGCCCTTGGGCCCGACCCCGCGCACGCGGCCCCAGGCGACGCCGAAGGCCAGCGCGAAGAGGCCGCCAAAGCCGATGCTGTACGCCATCACGCCGGTGAAGAGGCCGATCCCGGCCTGCGTCGGACGGCTGACGAGCTCCATTTCCGGCTCCACGGGCTTGCCGGCCGCGGCGGCGGCTTTTGCCTCGGCCTCGTGCATCGAATCCTCGAACGCAATGGCGCGATCGACATTGGGTTCGCCGAAGGTGCGGGCGAAGGCGAAGGCAAGCAGGCCGGCGAACACGCCGACGAGCATGCCCCGGACGAGCAGATCTCGCATTGTCATGACGATTCTCTCCGGCGATCAGTGGCAGGGAAAGCCGAGGAGATGACGGCTGTCGTGCACAAACTCATGCACGTACATGCCGGAGAAGATCGACATCGCGCCTTCTTCGACGCCGACGAAATAGATGAGGATGATCGACAAGAGGGCGATGAAGATCGCCCACGGCAGGATTTCACGAACGGGAATGGCAGGAACAGTCACCGGCTTGTGTGCCGGCGCAAAGGCGACGTGTGTCATCGGAAAAACCTCCTTGGGATGACGCGTCCCGGACAGGCAGTCGATCCGCAGGAGGGGTCTGACTTTCGGAGGCGAACCTCCGATCACAGTGGCGCGACCGCGCCGGACTCACACCGGCTTCCGCACCCCACGGATATGCGTGGGGCAGAATGCGGTCGATGCGCTGGCGAGTCAATCGCGGAGTGATGGATGCCGGAGACTAGTCACCCGTGCGCGGGCCCGAGGCGGTGGCGGCCGGCTTGGTCCGCGCCTTGCGGCCTTTCCACCAGCCGACGATCGCGACCGAAGTGCGGCGGTTGAACCGCCGGATCGGCGGGACGTCGTTGGCGAGTACGATGAGGCCGACTGGAACCATCCAGTAGCCGAGCACCGGCAGGAATCCGAACAGGCCGCCGAACACGACGAGAGCGGAACCGAGGCCGATCCGCGCGGCGCGGTTTCGTGGCAGTTCGAAGGCATATTTGCCGACGCGGAGCTTGGGCACGAGTGCTGGATTCCCGGCTGGAGGAAAGCGCGCTTCAAACAAACATGGGAACGGCCGGAACGAAGCGCAACAAACCTGTGGTGCCAGCCTTTGCAAGCGACACGCGCCTTTGCTATAGGGGCGCCCGCGATCCCCGGTAGCTCAGTTGGTAGAGCATTCGACTGTTAATCGAATGGTCGCTGGTTCGAGTCCAGCCCGGGGAGCCAGTTACCCATGTGTGCGTACCCGACCAGGCCCGCGATCAGTTATGGAATAGCCTGAAAGAGGCACTGACGTACCCGGCTGGCGGCGGCTCGGATCAACCACAGGAGAATCCATGTCCCAGAACGATAGGAACCAGAGCCAGGGCGGCGGCCGGACAATCGTTTACATCGTTGTCGCGATCGTCGTCCTTGCAATCATCTGGTGGGTAGCCAGGGCCTATATGGCGCCCCCGCCACCGGCTCCGACTGCGCCGGCCACGGAAACCATGGCTCCGACGACGCCTGACACGACGGCTCCGGCCACGCCTGCGCCCGACACCTCGACCATGGCGCCCGCGACCCCGGACACCTCGACCATGGCTCCCGCCACGCCCGATACGTCGACGATGGCGCCTGCGACGCCCGACACGACAGCGCCCGCTCCGTCTCCGGCGAGCCCGGACACCACGGCGCCGGCGCCAGCCACGCCCGACACGGCGGCTCCGACGACGACGCAGTAACGCGTCGGGCACGCCTGCCACTCACGCCCCGCCCGGTCGTCCGGGCGGGGTTTTTTTGTGCGCCGTCGTCGCCGGCGCCGCTTAACCCTAACCGCCGAAAATTGTAACGATCACCGGCCTTTACCGGCCTTCGCCGCTAGAGTCCGACGCGAAGACATCTCGCGTTCGAGGCTAATTCCATGACGACCGACGCCCGCCGCGTTGCCTGGGTCGACTACGCCAAGGGGTTCTGCATCATCATGGTGGTGATGATGCACTCGACGCTCGGCGTCGAGAAGGCCGCTGATGCGACCGGCTGGATGGGCACCGTCGTGGCGTTCGCCAAGCCGTTCCGCATGCCGGACTTCTTCATGATCTCGGGACTGTTCCTGGCGCGCGTGATCGACCGCGACTGGCGCACCTATCTCGACAAGAAGGTTTTCCACTTCGCCTATTTCTACGCGCTGTGGCTGACCATCCAGTTCGCATTCAAGGCGCCCGAGATCGCCGGCGGCGGCGGACCGGTCGAGGTAGCGCGCGCTTACGCGCTGGCCTTCATCGATCCGTTCGGCACGATCTGGTTCATCTATCTGCTGCCGATCTTCTTCTAGCTGGCGAAGGCGACCCGCCGACTGCCCTGGCAGCCGATCTGGATCGCCGGCGCGCTCCTGCAGATGGCGAACGTGAACACCGGCTGGGTGATCCCGGACGAGTTCGCGCTCCGCTTCGTCTATTTCTACTCCGGCTATATTTTCGCGCCGCACATCTTCCGCTACGCCGACGTGGTGCTGAGGCACACCTGGCTGGCGGTGACCTACCTCGTCGTGTGGTCGCTGGTCGAGGGGTATGCGGTATTCGCCGGCTACTCCGAGATTCCCGGAATCGGATTGGCGCTCGGCTTCGTCGGCGCGATCGCGGTGGTCACACTGTCGACGCTGCTCTCGAAGAGCGACCTGATGGCGCCGGTGCGCTACTGCGGGCGGCATTCGCTGGTCATCTACCTCGCCTTCTTCCTGCCGATGGCGACGGCGCGCGGCACCCTCCTCAAGCTCGGCATCGTTCACGACCTCGGCTGGATCTCGGTGATGGTCACGGCAGCTGGCGTGATCTGCCCGCTCGTCCTGTTCTGGCTGGTGCGCAACACGTGGGCGCGGTTCCTCTTCGAACGGCCGCTGTGGGCGCGGTTCGCCATCCCGCGGGCGGCACGGCTGGCGCCGGCGGAATAGCCGGACGATCGCCTCCGCCGCTTCGGCCCCAGGGAGAAGCTTGTTCCACAGACGGCCGGCCCGCCGCCATGCGGTTCGCTTGATAGGCCCGGACGCAGCGCTTACGTTCGCGCCCGTCCTTCCCGCGAGGCCGAGAGCCATGGACGTGAAATCCACGATCGTCGACGCCATCGGCAACACGCCGCTCGTGCGGCTGAAACACGCCTCGGCGCTGACCGGTTGCGAGATTTACGGCAAGGCGGAATTCATGAACCCGGGCCAGTCGGTGAAGGACCGTGCGGCGCGGCAGATGGTGTTCGCCGCCGAGAAGGCAGGCCAGCTTCAGCCCGGCGGGCTGATCGTGGAGGGGACCGCCGGCAACACCGGCATTGGGCTCGCGCTGGTGGCGCGCGCCCGCGGCTACCGCACCGTCATCGTCATTCCCGACACGCAGAGCCAGGAAAAGAAGGACGCGCTGACGCTGGCGGGCGCGACGCTGATCGAGGTCCCGGCCAAACCCTACAGCGACCCGGACAACTACCAGCACGTGGCGCGGCGGCTGGCCGGGCAACTGGCCAGGAGCGAGCGGAAGGGCGTGCTCCTCGCCGACCAGTGGAACAACCTCGAGAACCGGAACGCGCACTACCTGACGACCGGACCGGAAATCTGGCAGCAGACGGACGGCAAGGTCGACGGGTTCGTCGCCTCGGTCGGCACCGGCGGGACGCTCGCGGGCGTGGCGGCCGCGCTCCGGGAGAAAAACCGCAACGTCGTGATCGCCTGCGCGGACCCCGAGGGCGCGGCGATGGCGAGCTACTTCACCAGCGGCGAGGTGCACGTGTCGCCGGGGTCGTCGATCACCGAGGGGATCGGGCTCGGCCGTGCGACACCCATCGTCGCCGATGCACACGTTGACCGGGCGTGGACGATTTCCGACCGGGAGGCGGTCCCGCTGCTGTTCGAGGTCGCCGAGCACGACGGGCTGGTGCTCGGCGGCTCCTCCGCCATCAACATTGCCGGCGCCATCCGTCTCGCGCAGGAACTCGGACCGGGCAAGACGATCGTCACCATCCTCGCCGATTACGGCACGCGCTATCAGTCGAAGCTCTACAACCCGGATTTCCTGCGGGAGCATGGCCTGCCGGTGCCGCCGTGGCTGACCGCGCGGCCGGACATCAAGGTGCCGTTCGCGGGCGCTTGAGGCTTGCGCCCAAGCG
>CAYOUO010000251.1:0-13737 GCA_964407155.1 uncultured Hyphomicrobiales bacterium
CTGATCGTCGATCCGCGCATCCTCATCCTCGACGAGGCGACCAGCGCGCTCGATGCCGAGAGCGAGGCGATCGTCAACGACAACATCGCCCGCATCGCCGCCGGCCGCACGCTGATCATCATTTCGCACCGCCTGTCGGCGCTGATGCATGCAGACCAGATTCTCGTGCTGGAACGCGGCGCCGTCGAGGACATGGGGCGGCACGAGGTCCTGCTCGATCGCTGCGATATCTACGGCGAGCTCTGGCACCAGCAGACGGGCCACATCCTCGCCGCATCGGGACGTGCCGGCACTCCGTCCAGGGGGCCGAACCGTGTCGCATAGCGCCGACGCCATCCGCCAGATCCGCGGCTTTCAATCCGAGACGGCGGAGATCCGCGAGGCGCCGGAGCCGCGCCGGGCGCGCATGACCGTGCACGTGCTCGCCGCGTTCTTCGTGACGGCGATTTTCATCATGTGCGTCACCCGCGTCGACCGCGTCGTGACCAGCACGGGCGGGAAGATCGTCTCGACCGAGCCGGTCAGCGTGTATCAGGCGCTCGACACCTCGATCATCAAGAGCCTGGACGTGCGCGAGGGCGACGAGGTTCCGGCGGGAGCATTGCTGGCGACGCTCGATCCGACGTTTGCCGCTGCGGACGTCAAGCAACTCGCCCAGCAGATCGCGAGTCTGGAGACGCAGGTGGCACGCGACGAGGCGGAACTTTCCGGCAAGCCGCTGTCGTTCCCGCAAAGCTCCGATCCGGATTTCCTTCGGTATGCGGCGCTGCAGAAATCGTATCACGACCAGCAGATGGCGCAGTATCAGGCACAGCTGGCGAGCTTCGCCGCCAAGCAGGCGGAGACGCAGGCGACGATCGACAAGTATCAGCAGGACGAGGCGCGCTACCGCGACCGTGCCAGCGTCGCCGAGCAGATCGAAGGCATGCGCACGACGCTGGCGGCGCACGGCACCGGCTCGAAGCTGGACATGCTGGATTCGCAGGACACCCGGCTCGACCTGCAGCGGTCGTATGAATTCTCGCACAACAGCCTGGTCGAGGCGCAGAACACGCTGGCGTCGATCGTCGCCGACCGCGACGCGTTCGTGAAGCAGTGGCAGGCGCAGGTGAGCCAGGACCTGCTGACGGCGCGCAACAGTCTCGATACGGCCAATGCTCAGATGGAGAAGGCGACGCGACATCGCGACCTCGTCAGACTGACGGCGCGGGAGCCATCGGTCGTTCTGACGCTCGCGCCGCTCTCGGTCGGCTCGGTGCTGAAGGAGGGTGACTCATTGATGACGCTGATGCCGGCGGGCGCGCCGGTGGAGGCGGAAATCCAGATCGCCTCGCGCGACGTCGGGTTCGTGCGGCCCGGTGACGCGTGCGTTCTCAAGATCGGAGCCTTCAACTACATGGAGCACGGGACCGCGGAAGGCACGATCCGCTGGATCAGCGACAACGCCTTCACGACCGACGACGATGGCAAGCCGGTCTCCGCCTACTACAAGGCGCGCTGCAGCGTGACGGCCGACCACTTCGTCAGCGTGCCGTCGAAGTTCCGGCTGATCCCGGGCATGACGCTCGAAGCCGATCTCAAGGTCGGCACCCGTTCGGTGGCGATGTATGTGCTCGGCGGCGTGCTGCGCGGCGTCGGCGAGTCGATGCGCGAGCCGTGAGTATCGCCGCCCTCGGCCGGAGCATGGAATCGTCGCTGCGCGCGGAACTGCGGGCGGCGGCCGGCGAGTTTCGTCGCCGCGCCGATGACCTGCTTCCGGGTGTGATCGGCGTCGTCGAAAGGGTCGTTCCGCTTGCCGATGAGAAGCGCGCGGAACTCTGGTTGCGGCGCGGCGTCATCGAGCACGGCCGCGGCAGGTTCCTCGCGGCGCTCCGCGCCTGGCGTCATGCCGCCAATCTCGGCGTCGCGGAGGCGGACTATCGCATCGGGCTCCTCTACGCACGTGGCGAGGGCATGGTGCAGAGCATCCCCGATGCGGCGATCGCCTATCGTCGCGCGGCGTCGCGTGGGCACGTCGACGCGCAGCTCCAGCTCGGCCTCATCTATCTCCACGGGGCTGAGGCGCATCAGGATCTGCCGCAGAGCGTCGCGGCGACAGGTCTGTTTTCGGCGGGCACGATGGTGGAGCCCGACTTCGAGCAGGCGATCCGCTGGCTGGGGGCGGCGGCCTCGGCAGGAAACCCGCAGGCGCAGGCGGCGCTCGGTGACATGTGCCGCTACGGGCGCGGCGTCGGAAAAGACGATGAGGCAGCACGGCGCTGGTATCTCGCTGCGGCCGGGGGCGGTGTCGTCGCCGCCCAGTTCGCGCTCGGCGACATCTACTACCAGGGCCTCGGCGTGGAGGTCGATCAGGCGGCCGCTGCCCGCTGGTACGAAAAGGCGGCGATTCAGGGTGATGCGCGGGCGGAAGTTGCGCTGGGCGCGATCTGCCTCGCCGGGACCGGCCATCCGGTCGATCTCGTCCGCGCCGGCCGTCTGTTTTCCAAGGCCGCGGCGCAAGGCGATGCGCGCGGCCTTTATAACGCGGCGCTGTTGCATCTGCGCGGCGAGGGACTGCCGCTCGACCGCGACCGCGCCGAGACGCTGCTGCGCAAAGCCGGCAAGCAGGGATACCTGCCCGCGATCACGCGGCTCGCCGAGTTCTATTCGCACGGCGACGGCGCGCCGCCGAACCTGCGCGAGGCGGCGGCGTGGTATCGGCGGGCGGCGGAGTTCGGCGACGTCGCCGCGCAGTTCATCACGGGACGTCTCTTTGCCACCGGGGCTGGAGTCCCACCGAACCTGCGCGAGGCGGCGCGCTGGTTTGCCCGCGCGGCGGCGGCAGGACACGCCACGGCCGCCCACAACATCGCGGTCTTTCACGCGAAGGGCACCGGCGTGCCGCGCGACATGGCGGAGGCCGCGCGGTGGTACCAGGTCGGCGCGGAAGCCGGCGTTGTCGCGTCGCAGCTTCAACTCGGCCGTCTCTACGCGGCCGGCGAAGGCGTTCCGCGCGACGAGGAACGCGCTGCCGAATGGCTGCAGAAAGCGGCCGACGCCGGCGATCTCGAGGCGGCCACCGCGCTGGCGCTCCTCTTTCTCAGTCCGAAAGGCGTTATGCCGGATGCAGCCCGCGCCGAGGCGCTGCTGCGCAAGGCGGCGGAGAGCGGCCACGCCGCGGCGGCTTACCAACTCGGGCAATTCTACTCTGAAGACGGCCGTGGCCACGAACGGGCCGGTGACGCCGTCGCCTGGTATCGGCGCGCCGCCGAAGCCGGGCACGCGCCGGCGCAGTTCCAGCTTGCCGTCATGCTGTGCACGGGCCGCAACATCGCGCAGGACCTTACCGAGGCGCTGCGGTGGTATGCGGCGGCGGGCGAGCGCGGTCACCGCGTGGCACAGTTCAATCTCGCGGTGATGCTGGCGAAGGGGCAGGGCGGCCCGGCCGACGTCGAAGGCGCTTTCCTCTGGTTCCGTCGCGCGGCCGAACAGAGCCTGCCCGAGGCCGAGATCGCGCTGGCCGAGTGTTACCGTCTCGGCCGGGGCACGGCCATCGATCCGGTGGTGGCGCGGGAATGGTACGAACGCGCCGCGCGACACGGAAGCGAGCCGGCCGCTCGCTGGCTGCGCGAGGCGGATGCCGCTGCGGCGCCTGCTTCGCAAATGGCAGTGGGCTAATTCGCATCCGCGAAAACGCCGAGCCCGGCCGACGCCAGTTCGTGCTGGATCGACTGGCGATCGGCCTGTTCCCGGAACGCCAACGCCCAGAGATCGAATCCATTCTGTGTCGCCAGCACTTCGTCGAAACCGGCCGCGACCAGCAGCCGGCCGAGCGAGGCGCAGCTGAAGCCGGTCCTGTGCGCCATCCCGGTCTTGCCGCGCTCGATCGAGGCGCGGTGACCGTAGAGGATATCGAGCGCCGCGATCGGCCCTGCCGGCGAGGTATAAAGAACGTGGTCGATGCCGTGCTTCCCGATCGCCGCAGCAACGGCTTCGAGGTCTGGCGAGGAAATGATCGCGAAACCGTCGGGCCTCAGCACGCGGCGGAACTCGAGCAGCGCCGCGGGCACCTCGTGCGCGGCGAGATGCTCGAGCACGTGCGACGACCAGATCGCGTCGAACGATTCATCGGGAAATTCGGCGCGCATGTCGGCGACGGAGCCGACGACATCGGGCCAGGCATCGGCATCGAGATCGAGACGCACTTCCTCCCAGATTGCCGGCCGGAACAGCGGATGCAGCCCGCGCGCCGACCGGGGACCCGCGCCAGCGTTCAGAACGCGCCGCAAGGATACCGGAGCCTCGCTCCGCGGCAGCGAAGACACGTCCAGACGTTCCATGATTCACCCGCCGGTTTGCCGGCGAGCCACGGGTCTCACCGAAGAATGTGCAGAAGCCAAGAATTGGGCGTGACTTGTTAAATACACGATAACAACTGGCCGGGATATTGAATAACAAGAACACCAGCGACGCTGCTCAAGTAAATATCCGAAAATTGGCGCGATTTGAACTGATAAAATAATGTCAAAACCTGACCGGCATCGCGACGACGTCGACGCAATTACTTCTGCGGACCCGGCATACTGCATCGATTCCGTGCGCATATCCGCCGCTGGCGGATTGTTCGTCACCGGCTGGGCGGCGACCGACGCTATACCGCTCACCGGCCTGCACATCGCGGGCGAGAACTGGACCAGCACGATCGAGGGACGCTTCCTTGGCCGCGGCCGGCCCGCTGCGAACGGCGCCGTCAGATCTGCGCTACAGGGCTTCTGGGCGCTGGCCACGCTGGAGGCGGATGCGGGCGCGGCCGATGACGTTTGCACGGTGCAGTTTGTCGTGGACGGTGGCGCACTCGTCTCGACCGAGGCGGCGGTCCGCTATTTCAGCGAGCCGGAATTCCGCGATCACGTCGCGCAGTTTCTGACGGAGGTGCAGGTCGGCGAGCACCGGCAGCCGGAGGACCTCGCCGCGGTTCGCCTTTTGCTGGCGCCGCCGGCGCCCGTCGCGCCGCGCACGGTTCCGCGCCACACGATCGAGAATATCGCGATCGCCGAGCGCGGCGGCGTGTTCGTCGCCGGCTGGATCAACGACACCGCCGAAGAGCTGGAAGAGTTGCGCATTTCGGCTGGCCACTGGCAGGTGACGATTGCCGCCGATTGTCTCGCCCGCTCGGGCCGCGACGACGTGCAGTCGGCGCTTGCCCTTCCCCGGCGGCACGCCTTCGGGTTCTGGGGCATCGCCACCGACGCCAAGGTGGACGTCACGGCGACCGTCTGCATCTGCGACGTGGTGATGAAGAGCGGTGCGGTCGAGCGCCACGCGGTGACGCCGCAGGTTCTCTTCGACCACATCGAGCTACGCAATCTCGCACTCACCTATCTGGCCTCGTCGCAATATCTTGGCAACCCGATGCTCGATTCCGTGGCCTCGCTGGAGAAGTCCATCGGCCGCCACGTGGTCGACCTCAACCTCCTGATCTCGCGGGCGCTCACCGCGCATCCGCACATCGAGCGCTTCGTCGGCCACCGCCGCCCGTGCAAAGGCTCCATCGTCGTCTGCCTTTACGGCAAGGCCGAGTACATGTTCCTGCAGTGTGCGCTGTTCTCGGGCCGCCCGGGCATCGAGGACTACGAGTTCATCTATGTCTCCAACAGTCCGGAGCTGGCGGAGCCGCTGCTGCAGGAGGCGCGCATGTGCGCCAAAACCTACGGCGTCAATCTCACCGTCGTTCTCCTGGCCGGCAACGCTGGCTTCGGTGCCGCGAACAACGTCGCCGTCTCCGCCTCGCAAAGCAGCCGCACGCTCATCGTCAACCCCGACGTCTTTCCGCTCGATACGGGCTGGGCGGCGAAGCACACGACGCTGGTCGAGACGCTGCCGCCGGAGCAGACCAGCCTGTTCGGCGCACCGCTCTATTACGACGATGGCTCGCTGATGCACGGCGGCATGTACTTCGACGGAGACTCTGCGATCTCGGTCGAAAGCTCGACCTTCCGCACGAACCTCACCCTGCGCGTGGAGCACTTCGGCAAGGGCGCTCCGCCGGCGGCGGCGCGGTTCCTCGTGTCGCGACCCGTTCCGGCCGTCACCGGGGCCTTCATCTCGCTCGATCGGGTGTGGTTTGAGAAGCTCGGCGGATTCAGCGAGGAATACGTGCTCGGACACTACGAGGATGCGGACCTCTGCCTGAAGAGCCTTTCCGAGGGCCGCGCGCCGTGGATGCACAATATCAAGCTCTGGCATCTGGAGGGAAAGGGATCCGGGCGCCGGCAGGCAATTCACGAGGGTGCGTCGACGGTGAACCGCTGGCTGTTCAACCGGCGCTGGGCTGCCATCGTGGCGCGCGATCTGCTCGGGCAGAGCCCGGTGCATCCGCTGCTGCAGGTAACGGGCGGCGAGGCCAAGCGGGAGCCCGAGGCGCCGGCGTTGACCGAGGCGACGGTTCGATACTCCGCCGAGCGGCTGCGGGAAAAGCCGAGGCGGCCGGCACGCGCATCTTTCTCTCACGAAGGGCCGCTCGCCAGCGGCCGCAAGGAAATCGTCTTCTAGCTGCGGGCAGGCCACGGCTTCCCGCACACGGTCCATGCAGAACCCCAGATGAAACGCCCCACCAAAGTTCTCCTCGTCAGTCTCTTTCATCCGGAACTCGTGCGTGGAGGCGCGCAACAGGTCTGCTACGAGTTGTTCCAGGGGCTGCGCGACCGGGACGACGTCGAGCCTTTCCTCCTCGCTTCGGTGGACGAGAGCGTGCCGGCGCTGTTCAAGAGTGGCGCGCGCATCACCGGCTTCGACCGGCGGCCGAACGAATTTCTCTTCCTCAGCCGCGGCTACGACTACCAGTGGCACAAGGTATTCAACCCGCTCCTGATCGACGCCTATGTAGAATTCCTGCGCCTGATCGAGCCGGACGTCGTCCATTTCCACCATTTTCTGACACTCGGGATCGATCTCCTCACCGTGACACGGCGGACGCTGCCACAGGCGCGGATCGTCTTCACGTTTCACGAGTTCCTGGCGATCTGCGCCGCCGACGGACAGATGCTTCGCCGCACGGACAAGTCGCTCTGCTCGGACGCCTCGGGCGTGCGCTGCCACCAGTGCCTGCCGGAATATCCGCCTGAGTTCTTTTTCATGCGCGAGATGTGGTTCAAGCGGCACTTCGATGCGGTCGACGTTTTCACGACGCCGACGCGCTTCATGATCGAGCACTACGCGAGATGGGGCATCGACCCGAACCGCATGGTGCATGTTCCGAACGGGCAGGTAGACTACAGCGGTGGCGCGCTGACGATCGAGCAGCGCACGACGCGCAATCGCTTCGGCTTTTTCGGGCAGCTCGTCGACAACAAGGGGGTGCAAGTCATTCTCGAGGCGGTCGACCTTCTGCGCGGCGCGGGCTTCACGGACTTCGTGGTCGAGATCAACGGCGACAATCTCCGCTACGCTTCCGAGCCGCGCCGCAAGGCGATCGAGGAATTCCTCGAACGCGAGGCCAAACGCCCGCCGGCGGAGCGCAACGTCGTGATGAACGGCTCGTACCATGTCGAGCAGCTCGGCAGCCGCATGAGCCGCGTCGACTGGTGCATCGTGCCCTCAGTGTGGTGGGAGGTGTTCGGCCTGGTGATTTCCGAGGCGTGGATGTTCAAGCGGCCGGTCATCGCCTCCAACGTCGGCGGGATGAAGGAGCGCATCACGCATGAGCGCGACGGCCTGCTGTTCAACGTCGGCGATGCGCGCGCGCTGGCCGAAACGATGCGGCGGGCCTGCACCGAAGAGGGGCTCTGGGACCGGTTGGTGAAAGGCATCGAGGTGCCACTCGGCCGTGATGCGATGGCCGAGCGCTTTCTCGATGTGTACGACCATGACGCGGCGATGGCGGTGAGCGCATGACCGGGGAAGCGGCAATGGCGGAGACCAGCGCGAGGGAGCCGCCGATTCCGGACGATACGCGTGCTAAGGCCGGGTTCGAGGTCTTCATCATCAATCTCGCACGGGATGCCGACCGGCGCGAGGCACTGCTCGCGCAGTTTTTGCGACTTCCTGATCTCAGGCCGCGGATCGTCGACGGCGTCTACGGCAGCTCGCTTCCGGACAGCCTGTGCGAGGCGCTGGCGCAGGACCGGCGGTGGGCGAAGAACAAGGGTACCATCGGCTGCTTCCTCTCGCACGTGAAGGCATGGGAAGAGGTGGCGCGGCTCACTGATCGTTTCGCGCTGGTGCTCGAGGACGACGTCAATGTCGCCGGTCTGCGGCATCTCAACGGCCTCGTTCTGCCGGACGACGCGGAAATCGTCTTCGTGAACGACCGGATGTCGCCACAGGAGGCGGGGCCGCCGCAGCCGCTGCCGGTCTGGCGGGCGCTGCAGCAACTGGAAGCGGCGCATGGAGGCCCGGGCGGCGACGGCTACCTATTGACGCCGGCGGCGGCGCGCAAGCTGCTTTCAGCGTGCGCGCGGGATTTCTATTTCGGGCACGTCGACGGACGGCTGCTGCGCTATGCGACAAGCGAGGACGACCTCACACGACTGCCCGAGAAAAGCTGGATCGCGGGCGTCGTGCGCTATCACCGCCATCCGACGCTGATCCCGGCGCTCGGGCTGCTCAAGGGCTACTGCCTCTCGGCGCCGCTCGTCCGGCACCTCGGCGTTCCGAGCATCCGCGAGATGGAGGACGGCAAGACGGAGAAGATCGCGGCCGCTCCTCGCACGGCGAGCGCGGAACTCGCGGGCAGCGCAACCGACCGTGGCCGCGGACTGCCGATCCGCTACTGGACGGCGGTCAGCAACGCCGGCGACCAGATCAATCCGTATGTCTTCGAAGCGGCGACCGGCCGCGCACCCTATTTCTCGCCGCGCCGCAACGAGCCGCATGTGCTGGGCGTGGGCAGCATCCTGTTCATGGCAACGCCCCATTCGCACGTGTGGGGATCCGGCGTGCTCGATCCCGGCGGCGACTACAGCCAGGTGCGGCCGCAGTACGTGCATGCGGTGCGCGGCAAACTGACCCGCGAACTCCTGCGTGCGAAGTACGGCCTCGAAAAAGATGTGCCGCTGGGCGATCCCGGCATTTTCGTCGACGAGATTCCGGAGATCATCGAATACACCCGCAACAGCCGCACCAAGCGGCGCGTCGGAATCATTCCTCACCATCGGATGATCGACCACGCGTACATTCGCGACATCGCGCGCCATGCCGAAGTGAGCGTGATCAATCCTCATCTCGACTGCATCGACTTCATCAAGGAGATCATCTCGTCGGAGATCATCCTGTCGCAGAGCCTGCACGGGCTGATTTTTGCGCAGGTCTTCCGCAAGCCTTACGCGTGGTTCTCGCACACGCAGGACGAGGCCTGGCTGTTCAAGTTTCGCGACTGGTTCAGCACGACGTCAGCGCCGGATGCCGCGCCGGCGATGTTCGGTACATCGCTGGAGCGGCTTCTCGATGCGGCGCGGTTGCCCGGCCTGGCCATTGACCGTGCCGCGCTGCGCGCCGCCGTTCCCCTGCTGTCGGACGAGCGCCGGCCCGGCGTCGGCTTTCGCGAAACCCGGCGTCTGGCACCGCTTGCGATCCGCGTTACGGACGACGCGGCAGCGCCTCCGGCCATGGATTACGATGCGACGGTCGTGTGCGCGCAGAAAAATGAGGACTGCCTGCAGAAAGCCCTGCACGCGCTGGCTCGCCGCCACGACGATTCCTTCAATCTCTGGCTGGTGTTCGATCACGAGCTGTTCAGCGGCCTGAGCGTGAGCGAGCTCCGTGCCTGTCGCGCGCTGCTCGATGAACTGCCGGACGTCCACTATCTCGCGGTGCTGCCCGCGAGGCTGCGCGTACCGGGTCAGGAGCGGCTGGCGGTGTCGATCGGCGGGCGGAACGAGCCGGTCGAGGCGCGTCACCCTGCCTATGACTGGCAGGGCGTGGTGCTGGTGCGCAACCCGTTCGAGTTTTCGTTTTCCGCACGCGGCCGTGCCCTGTTCCGCGACGCTGCGACCGACAAGACCGCGCGCGCGGCGTGATGGATTTGCGAAGCCGCGTGTAGACGCGGATCAGAAATATTCGGCCCATCGCTCCACGACGTGCGCGTGAAGGCTGCCGAGATCGTGAAAGAAGGACGGCGCGCCGCGCTCCCGTTTGCCCGCCGGCATCCGGGTCCGGTTGGGGTTTGCCGCACCATCCGCTTCAACACGCGGGAAATGCTTCCTCATTGGTCCGGCAGAATAGTGCCTGATGTAGTCATCCGCCTTGGGGTCGCGGTTATTGTTCCACTGGAACGGCAACAGCTGGAGTCCCGAGTAGGACTTCAGATAGTGGATGACATGTCCGTTCTCTCCCCAGCCGACGTCATCCTCGGGCGGTATTTTTGCGTCGGCGTGCGCCAGAATGGTCTCCATCATTGCAAGCGCCGACGGTGTGTTCTTCAGGATGATAACGCCGGAATTGACGCGCCCTGAAAATCCGGGCGCCATGTAGATGTCTTTGCCGGGGCTTTCCAGCGTCCGAAAATCTGGACAGTTCGCCTTGATCTCGGCATCGATGTCGATGAAGAGCAACCATGGCCAACCGCGCTTGAGCGCCGAGATGATGAGGGGAATCTTCAACCACGCCGACTCCATGAGCAGATCGGTTTGCGCAGGGCTGTCGATCAGAACGTGGCGCATGCCGTGGCGGTCCGCATACCGCTTCTGGGTGGCGACGTTCCTTCGATATATGTCCTGATATCCGTTGAAGCCGATGGTGAACACCAGTGGGTCGGTCGCGTTCATTGAATCGTGACCTGTCTCTTCGCCAGCACGCGGGCATAAGGCTGCCGCGTGAGGTCGAATTTCACGTAGTAGAGAAAGAGATGGTCGTAGGAGGATATGTCGCGGAAGTCCGGCGTGGTGCTCGTCTCGTCGATGAGGGAGAACAGGCCGTAGCGCATATTCTCGCCGGGTGCGTCAGTCTTCGGCGGACTGCGAAAAAGCTGCACCGGCTTCGACCACGCGATGAGATCGGGCGAGGTTGCGTAGTAGGCGCCGGGCGGATGGGCGGCATCGCCTTTACCGACGCTGATCGCGCCGAGATAGACGAAGAGGCGCGATCGCTCGTCGTAGGTGAGTGACCCGAGTTCGAACAGCGATCCGTTGCCGACGGGTGCGCAGACGTCTCCGGCCGCGACGCTGCCGTCTATATTTGGCCCGGCCAGCCTGACGTCGTAGCCCTTGCCATCCCAGGCGCGCCATGACGACGGATCGTCGAGATTGGTGGTACGCGCGACGCATACGCCGCCCTTCTGTGCGCCAGCGGTGGTCGCGAGAAACATGACGTAGAAGGCGCCGTCCTTGCGGACGATGTTGGTGGGCTGGAAGTAGCCCACCGGATGGCCGGCGTCGGCGGCATAAGGCACCGAGGGCGCCGCTACGACATCCGCCGGTGCGCCCTGCTGGTGAAAGGAGGCGCCGCCATCGTCGGAGGTCGCGGCGGTGATCGAATTGTACCAGCAGGACATATATTTCCGGCTGGGACAAAGCGCTGGCCGCAGGTTGCCCTGGAACTCGTCATGGACCAGCGCATAGATCCGGTGGCCATCGTCGGTGGCGAACGCGGTCAGCCACTGACGATCGTCGAATCTCGCCGGATCGTCGTTGTGGCCGCCCCGGTAGACGACGGTGCATGGGTGGGAAAGGTGATCGAAGTCAGGGCCGACGAAGGCGCGATTGTCCTGATGGGTGGCCATCAGATGGATGCTGCCAGCGAAATCGCGGAAGGCGCGTGGCGGCGCGTCGGGAATGTCGGTCTGGGCGCAGCGGCTGGTATCCCAGTCGAAGATGATCGTCTCGGCGGCAGACGGCGCGACCGCGAGGCGCGGCTCCTCCGCGGGCAGCGCAACGGCAGCCGAGGCAATCGCCGCGAGGACGATGCCCGCCAGTGCGGCGGGGCGGGCGCTTCTCACGCCGCTGCACCCTGATCCGCCGGCGTTGCCGCCGCGGGCTCGGCGGTTCGTGACGCGTGGCTGAACTCCGCGCGGCTCCAATGCCGGGTTGTCGCCTTGTAACGCGTGGGGCAGTGGATATCGACGAGCAGCCGCATCTCGTGCAGCTCGCGCAGGACGACGGTAGCGGCTTCCTTTGGGCTTGCTGTCGCAAGGTAGCGGGCAACTGCCCGCGTGAAGAGGCCCGGACCCGTCGACAACCAGATGACATCATGATCGCCGCGGTTGATGGCGGACACCGCATCATTCAGCGCGCGCTCGATCGCGGGGTGGTGGGGCACGGCGGCAAAGACGTTGTTGCCGACCGTACCGTAGTTCTCGAGGTAGGCGACGAGCGTGGCACCGGCCGGCACCAGGGTCGCGAAGGGTGCGATGCGCCGGTCGTCGGCATCGGCGTAGACCCCGCCGGAGTGAGCGGCATGGGCAAGACGGAAGATATCCGCGCGTTGCGCCGGATGCCGCGCCCGCCGGAAGGCCTGCCAGACCGGCCGATCGAAGTGCTCGCGGAGAAATGCCTCCGCCGTCTGGTCATCGAAGATGCGATGCTCCCAGGCGCCGTCGCCGGCATCCCAGGAATTCATGAGCTCGCGCACATCGGGTGGCACCGCAGCGGTGTCCCAGAACTGCGTGGCGATGCGCGGGATTTCCAGGCGACGGCCGCCGCGGAAGCGTGTTGCGTTCCTCATGGCGCGGACGAATGCGATCGCCGCAGCGGTGCTGTCCGGCCGCCCCGTGACCAGCGCCTTCAATTGCGCGAGCTGCCGTGCCGACGGCAGCAGTCGGATTTCACGCAGACGGGCAACCGTGTCGCTATCGAGCGCGAAATCGTCGAGCAACTGGCCGACATGGGTCTGCGACGGATTCAGTGATTGCCCGCGAACGATCGCGCTGGCTGCGCCGTGCTGCATGGACAGGCGCAGATGATCGCGCGCGGCATCGAGATCGAGGTCGAGGAGGTGTGCACGCGCCGCCTCGCCGTGTCCCTCGCCATTGGCCGGGTCGGACTGCAACGCGATCTCATATTCGGCGACGGCGCCGGGATAATCTCGTCTGGCCTCGGCGATCTGTCCGTGGAAGAAGTGCACCCGCGGCGTATCTTTAGTCCCGGCGGGAAGACCGTTGAGCAGGGTCTCGGCGCCGCGAAAATCGCCGGCCATGATGCGCGTCGCGGTAACCTCCCCCCAGGCAGCCTCATGAGTGGCAGCTTCACCGACGCCCACGGCCGCAGCAATCGCCGCGCCCTGCTCGCCAAGGGCGCGTAGAATGTGAATTCGCGAGGCGAGAATCTCCGGGCGATCTCCGAAGGCGGCGCGCGCTTCATCCAGATGCAGGAGCGCGCGCTCCCGCTCCGGAAGCGCGGCGGCGGCCCGGGCGGCGACCAGGCGGGCATCCAGCTGGTGCGGATGCTCCGCGATGGCGCGCTCGGCATGGCGCAGTGCTTCGTCCGGGCGGTCGCTGCGCAAGGCGTGCTCGGCGTGCGTGAGAAGGGCGCCCAGGTGGTGCGGGTCCTGCGCCAGCGCCCGTTCCAGCAGCCGACGCGCGTCGTTGGGATTGCCGGCGGCCCATTCCTCGGCGGCGAGCTCGATCAGTGCCTGGGTCGGCGGGCGGTCACCGGCGGCGGCGGATGCGAAAGCCGTACGTGCGCCAGCGCGGTCATGGTTTGCGCGGCACTGGTAGCCGATTTCCAGCAGCGCGCGTGCGTGACCGGGCACGGCCGCGAGGACGCGCTCAGCATTCTGCCGGGCCGTTTCGAGATCGCTGCGGCGACGCTGTTCGGCGGCAAGGTC
>CAYOUO010000252.1:0-2681 GCA_964407155.1 uncultured Hyphomicrobiales bacterium
GTTCCCTCGACGAACAGGGTGCTGCCGCCGTGCACGTTCACGGTCTGGCTGCGCACCTCGGCGAACTGGAGATTGGCGCTCGCCGCCGGCAGCGTGCCCGGCAGGTTGGGGAGCGCTGCGACCAGCGGGGCGCGCAGCGCCAGCACCGCGAGGAAGGCGGCGAAGACCAGCGCCAGGCGCTTGAACAGCCGGGCGTCGAGAAACGGCAGCCAGCGGCGGGGCGCGGCCGCTGCGGCCACAGCCGCCTCGGCGGCGCGCCGGACGAAGGCCGGGGCGACATGCTCGATGACGACGGCGTCTTCGGCGCCCTGTCGCGCGCGGACATAGCCGGCACCGTAAGGATCGCCGGCGAAACGCCGGGCGAGCCACTGCGTCCCGCAGGCCGCGCAGCACAGCATGCAGCCCTGGGGCCCGATCTCTTCTTCGGACACGGGAGCCAGCGAAAAGCAGTGCGGACAGGATACGGACATCGACGGAGGCCGGCCGGGAATCGCGAACCGGCCAAGCCTAGGCGCCACCGGTTAACGAATTGGAAACCACCACTGGGCGGCCCCGGGGCGGGACGATCCGGTCGTCTAGGCGAAAAGCGGTGACGGCTGAGAGTTGACCCGGTGTTCTCCGCCCCGCCGGGGACGACGGAGTTGCCGGCGGAGCGCTTGCGTTGCCGCGGGAATGATCGTTAACAGGAAGTTAGCGGAACCCTTGCGAGACTGGCGGCGGCGATCGTTGAGGATTCGCGGGGCGCAGCATCTTCGCCGCGACATCGAGGTTCTTGAGGCAGGCACTTGATCCGATTCGACAACGTCGGGCTGCGCTACGGGGTCGGCCCCGAAATCCTGCGCGACCTGTCGTTCGAGATTGCGCCGAAGTCGTTCCAGTTCCTGACGGGGGCGTCGGGAGCCGGCAAGACCACGCTCATCCGGCTGCTCTTCCTGACGATGAAGCCGACACGCGGGCTGATCTCCGTGTTCGGGCGCGAGGTGGCGGGGCTCGACCGCTCCGAGCTGCCGGCGCTGCGACGGCGCATCGGCGTCGTGTTCCAGGACTTCCGCCTGCTCGACCACCTGACGACGTTCGAGAATGTGGCGCTGCCGCTGCGCGTGCTCGGGCGCGAGGAGGCCGACTACCGCGCCGACGTGGTGGACCTGCTGCGCTGGGTGGGGCTCGGCGACCGCATGCACGCCTTCCCCGCGATCCTCTCGGGCGGCGAGAAGCAGCGCGCGGCGATCGCGCGCGCCCTCATCACGCGGCCGGAGATCCTGCTCGCCGACGAGCCGACCGGCAATGTCGATCCGCCGCTGGCGGCGCGGCTCATGCGGCTGTTTGTCGAGCTCAACAAGCTCGGCACCTCGGTGCTGATCGCCACCCACGACATCGCGCTGATGAACCAGTTCCAGGCGCGCCGGCTGGTGCTCGAGGAAGGGCGGCTGACGATCTATGAGTGACGCCGACCTCACCCACAAGATCCAGGTGGCGAGCTTCCGGCGGCAGAGCCGGCAGGTGGCGCGGCGGCCGAACCAGCTCGTGCCGGAAAATACGGTCGCCGGCAATGCGCTCACCGTCGTGATCGCGATCATGAGCTTCCTCGCCTGCCTGACGCTCGGCGCCGTGACGCTGGTGCGCGACGCTTCCGGCGACTGGCAGGCCGACATCCAGCGCGAGGTGACCATCCAGGTGAAGCCGGTGGACGGCGCCGACCTCGACACCGAAGCCGCCAAGGCCGCGGCGGTGGCACGGCAGACAGCGGGCGTGGCGAGCGTCGCGGTGCTCGACGCCAGGGACGACGCCAAGCTGCTCGAGCCATGGCTGGGCTCCGACTTCGATCTCAAGGACCTGCCCATCCCGCGGCTGATCGCGGTGCGGCTTTCCGACCCGCGCGGCGTGAACATGACCGCGCTCGGCCAGCGGCTGAAGGATGAGGTGAAAGGCGCCATCCTCGACGACCACCGCGCCTGGGCGGCGCGCCTGCAATCGATGGCGAGCGCGACCGTGGTGGGCGGCATCGCCATCCTGGTGCTGGTGTTCGTGGCGACCGTGCTCTCGGTGGTCTTCGCCACGCGCGGCACGATGGCTTCCAACGCCGTGGTGGTCTCGGTCCTCCACATCTGCGGGGCGGAGGACGGCTTCATCGCTCGCGAGTTCCAGCGGCACTTTCTGCTGCTCGGGCTGCGCGGCGGGCTGATCGGCGCGGCCGCCGCCGGACTGGTCTTCGTCATCCTCGGATTTGCGGTGATGCCGACGCTGTCGGCGGGCGACGAGGAGCAGGTGGCGGCGCTGTTCGGCCACTTCGCGGTGGGGCCGATCGCCTACTTTGGCGCGCTCGCCATCGCCTTCCTGGTGGCGGTGCTGACCGCCCTCACCTCGCGCCTCACGGTCTACCAGCACCTGGCGTCGGGCGAGTGAGCCGGGGTGAGTGAGCCGGGGTCTGGCAATAGCCGCAATTTGCTGGAAGACTCGGGGCCACGATGGACGACGTTACGGGGGCCGGCGGCGCGGCGGTGACAGGAGAGGCGGAACCGGCAACCCGGAAGAGCGGGCCGCTGCGCTGGCTCGGCGTGACGCTGGTGGCGGCGGGCGCGGCGATCGTGCTCGGCGCCGCGGCGGGATTCGTCACCTTCGTCGACGACGTTGCGGCCGCCCACGCGCCGGCGACGGCGACCGCGGAAGGCATCGTCGTGCTC
>CAYOUO010000253.1:0-10045 GCA_964407155.1 uncultured Hyphomicrobiales bacterium
GTCGACAGCGTCACCCAGGCGGCCGACTCGATCGTGCAGTTCATCGGGAAGCATCGCCACCATCCAGCCGAGGTGCCTCCGCGCCCTGATGCGCTGCCCGCGGCGCCGCTTTCAGCTGCGCTGGTGGCTGCCGCTGGCGGCGGCGACAGCGATGCTGTGCTGGTCGACGTGGAGCCGCTGTTCACCACCAGCCGCTCGCGGCTGCATGGTTCGGTCGCGCACCGGATCGCGGCGGACATCATCCGCGGCGCGTTGGCGCCCGGCTCGCTGCTGCCGAACGAGGATGCGGCAAGCGCCTCCTTCGGGGTATCGCGCAGCGCCTACCGCGAGGCCATCCGCACGCTCGCCGCCAAGGGGCTGGTTTCGGCGCAGCCGAAAGTCGGGACGCGCATTGCGCCGCGTTCGGCCTGGCACATCCTCGACCCCGATATTCTCGCCTGGCACTTCGAGCTTGGCGCCAGCCAGGAGTTCATCCGCAATCTCTTCGAGCTGAGGAAAATCGTGGAACCGAGCGCGGCGGCGCTTGCCGCCATGCGGCGCAATGACGAGGAACTGGGCAAGCTCGCTGACTCGCTTGCCCGCATGGCACGGCTCAATCCGCGCACCGGTGCATGGCTGAACGCGGTGATCGCGTTTCATCAGGGCCTGCTCACCGCCAGCCGGAACGAGGCGGTCGCCTCGCTGTGGCCGGCGATCCAGACGACGCTGCGCTGGTCGGTGAAGCTGCAGATGATGCTGCCGACGCTGACGCTGGCGCACGATCCCGTTGCCGATCATGCCCGCGTGTTCGAGAAGATCGCCTCGCAGAGCGCCGACGGCGCGCTGACCGAGATGGCGCTCCTGATCGACACCGCGCTCGCCGACACGCTGGGCAATTTCCAGCGCGTTCAGTCGGCCGCGCTCAGCGCCTAGAACGCCGACAGCCCGGTGATTGCGCGTCCAAGGACGAGGGCGTGGATGTCGCCCGTGCCCTCGTAGGTGTTGACCGTTTCGAGGTTGGCCGCGTGGCGCATGACGTGGAATTCGGCGGCGATGCCATTGCCGCCGTGCATGTCACGCGCCTCGCGGGCGATGGCGAGCGCCTTGGCCGCGTTGGCGCGCTTGATCATGGAGATTGCCTCGGACGAGGCACGGCCTTCGTCGAACAGGCGGCCGACGCGCAGGCACGCCTGCAGGCCGAAAGCGATATCGGTCGCCATGTCGGCGAGCTTTTTCTGCACGAGCTGGTTGGCAGCCAGCGGCCGGCCGAACTGCTGGCGGGCGAGCGTATAGTCGCGCGCAGCGGCGAGGCAGGCTTCGGCGGCGCCCATCGCGCCCCAGGCGATGCCATAGCGCGCGCGGTTGAGACAGCCGAACGGACCGGAGAGGCCTGAGGCGTCAGGCAGAAGATTTTCCTCCGGCACGATGACGCTCTCCATGGAGATCTCGCCAGTGATCGAGGCGCGGAGCGAGAGCTTGCCCTCAATCTTTGATGTCGACAGCCCCTTCATGCCGCGTTCGAGCAGGAAGCCGCGGATGGCACCGCCGTGGGCCTCGGATTTCGCCCACACCACCATCACGTCGGCGATGGGCGCGTTGGTGATCCACATCTTGGCGCCGGAAAGGCGATACCCGTCGGCGACCTTTTCGGCCTTCGTGCGCATCGAGCCGGGATCGGACCCGGCGCCGGGTTCAGTCAGCCCGAAGCAACCTACGATCTCGCCGGTGGCGAGCTGCGGCAGATACTTCTTCCGCTGCGCCTCGCCGCCGTAGGCATGGATCGGATACATCACCAGCGACGATTGCACGCTCATCGCCGAGCGATAGCCCGAATCCACACGTTCGATCTCGCGCGCGGCGAGGCCATAGGCGACGTAGCCGAGGCCGGCGCCACCGTATTCCTCCGGCAAGGTTCCGCCGAGCAGGCCGAGCGCGCCCATCTCGTTCATGATCTCGCGGTCGAAACGCTCTGCGAGATAGGCGGAGGTCACGCGCGGCAGGAGCTTTTCGGCGGCGTAGTCGCGCGCGGTGTCGCGCACCATGCGCTCGTCTTCCGTAAGTTCGGCTTCGATGAGGAAGGGATCGGTCCAGTCGAACGGTGTCCTGGTCGTGGCGGTCGTGCTCATGGGGCTCACGCGATGTCGAACTTCACGCCCTGCGCCAGCGGCAGCTCGTGGCCGTAGTTGATGGCGCTGGTCAGGCGGCGCATGTAGCCCTTCCACGCGTCGGAGCCCGACTCGCGGCCGCCGCCGGTCTCCTTCTCGCCGCCGAAGGCGCCGCCGATCTCGGCCCCGGAGGTTCCCATGTTGGCGTTGGCCATACCGGCGTCGGAGCCGGTCGCCGACAGGAAGCGTTCGACCTCGCGCATGTCGGTGGAGAAGATCGACGAGGACAGGCCCTGCGGCACGCCGTTGTGCATGGCGATCGCATCGTCGAGCGTCTCATATTTGAGGACGTAAAGGATCGGCGCGAACGTTTCGTTGAGTACGGGCCCGGCATGGACAGGCATTTCGACCAGCGCCGGCGCGACATAGAAGGCATCGGGCGTTTCGTTCTGGCGTACGCGCTGACCGCCCGCAACGACGCCGCCGAGACCCGTCGCCTCTCCGAGCGCCGCCTGCATCTTCTCGAATGCGGCGCCGTCGATGAGCGGGCCGACGAGCGTGGCGGCGTCGCGGGGATCGCCGATCCCGACGCTCTGCCACACACGCTTCAGCTTCGGCACGAGCTCGCCATAGATGGAGTCGTGCACGATGAGCCGGCGCATCGTCGTGCAGCGCTGCCCGGCGGTGCCCATCGCCGAGAAGGCGACGGCACGCACCACGAGGTCGAGATCAGCGGTGTGCGATACGACCGAGCCGTTGTTGCCACCCAGTTCGAGGATGGCGCGGCCGAAGCGCTTTGCCAGCCGCTCGCCAACCACGCGCCCCATCGCCGTCGAGCCGGTGGCGGAGACGACCGGCACGCGCGGGTCGTCGACCAGAGCCGCGCCAACCTCGCGGCCACCGACGAGCACGGAGACCAGATTCTTCGGCGCCTCGCCGAAGCGCGCGGCCGCCCGGTTGAACAAAGCCTCGACCGCGAGAGCGGTGAGGGGCGTCTTCTCCGATGGCTTCCATACTACAGGGTCGCCGCAAACCAGGGCTAGTGCTGCGTTCCACGACCACACCGCGACGGGGAAGTTGAACGCCGAGATCACGCCGACGGGCCCGATAGGGTGCCACTGCTCGAGGATGCGATGGTCGCGGCGTTCCGAGACGATGGCGCGCCCGTAAAGCTGCCGCGAAAGGCCGACGGCGAAGTCGCAGATGTCGATCATCTCCTGAACCTCGCCGAGACCTTCGGAGACGATCTTGCCGGCTTCGATGGTCACCAGACGCCCAAGGTCTTCCTTCGCGGCGCGGAGTTCTTCTCCCAACAGGCGGACGAGCTCGCCTCGCCGGGGTGCGGGCACCGATCGCCAGACCCGGAAGGCATCGACGGTGCCGGCGATTGCGGCGGATACCGCGGCGCTATCTGCCTCCCCGAGGGTCGCGATCGTCTCGCCCGTGATCGGTGTGCGGACGGTCAGCGATCCTTCGGCGAGCCGCTTCCGGTCAACGCCAAGCTTCTTGAGAAGTGCCGAGACTTCACCGCGCAGGGAGGTGGGACGTTGCTCTATGTTCATGGGAAGCCCTCGTACTCAAAGTCGGTCTGAAAGGCTGAGGTCCGGAGACCCGTCGATTTCACGGCAAAGAGTGCCGGTCCATCCTGTCTGCGGTGCGCTTCGGGCATCTCTTAGCAGATTTTCGGCGTGGACAGATGTGCGGGCCGTGGAGCGGCCGGGTCTACGATGACGCCTGGCGTATCCTGGCCTAGAATGGCACATGTCCGCCGATTCATCTTCTGTGGCCCGTGAAGGACGCATCTACGTGCTGGTCGCGGCCATTCTGGCGTCGTCGATGGGCTTCATCGACGGCTCGGTGGTCGCGATTGCGACGCCCGCCATCCGAGAAAATCTCGGCGCTTCGCTGGCCGAGGCGCAATGGGTGTCGAACGCCTACCTGCTGCTGCTTTCGTCGGTGCTGCTGCTCGGCGGCGCGGCCGGTGACCGGTTCGGCATCAAGACGGTCTTCTCGGGCGGCATCGTGGTGTTCGTGCTCGCGTCGCTCGCCTCCGCCGTCTCGCCGACCCCGGCCATCCTGATCGCCGCGCGTACCGTGCAGGGGCTGGGCGCCGCGTTCATGGTTCCGTCGAGCCTTGCCATCATCGCAAAGGCGTATCCCCGCGAGGAGCGCGGCGGCGCGATCGGTATCTGGTCTTCGGCGTCCTCCTTTTTCACCATCGCCGGACCGGTTATCGCGGGACTGGTGCTCACTGCGCTTGGAGCCTGGAGCTGGCGATTGGTGTTCGCGGTGAACCTGCCGCTCGGCCTCGCCGCGCTGGCGCTGCTCTACTGGAAGGTGCCCACCGACCGGCCCGACGAAGGGCGCAGGCTCGATATCGCGGGCTCGGCACTCGGAACCATAGCGTTGCTCCTGCTGGCGCTGGCGCTGACCGGGGCCAACACACCGGGCGCCTGGCGCGTAGCCTTCGCGATCGGCGGGCTGCTGCTCGCCGGCGCCTTTCTCTGGTGGGAAGGACGGGCGCCGGCACCGATGGTGCCGCTCGGACTGTTTCACGACAAGGCGTTCTCGGGCGCGCAGGCGCTCACCTTCGCGCTCTACTTTTCACTGGCGGCTATCACGTTCTACCTTCCTGCCATGCTCATCGCCGGCTGGCGGGTGACGCCGGCCGTGGTGTCGGTCGTGCTGCTGCCGCTCGGTGTATTGCTCACTGTGCTCTCCCCGATCGCCGGCCGTTGGTCGGACCGGGTCGGACCCGGGCCGATGATCGCCGTCGGGGGCGTGCTGGTGGCGGTCGCCTTTCTGGGCCTCGGCCTGTTGGCAGGCACGCACGACCTGTGGCGCGCGGTGCTGCCCATGATGATCGTCTTTGGCCTCGGGATGAGCTTCGTCGTTTCTCCGCTCTCCACCGCGGTGATGACCTCGGTCGCCGATCGCGACACCGGCACCGCCTCGGGCATCAACAACGCCGTGGCGCGGGTGGCGGGCCTGTTTGCGGTCGCGAGCATGGGCTGGCTCGGCGCGCTGGTGTTCAACGGCGCGCTCGGCGCCACGGGTGTGGGCGCTTCGTTCGGCGCACCTTTGCCGGGCGGGTTGAGCGCTGCAGCCGTGGCGGCGACTGATCGGGGCTTCGCGGCGATTGCCTATGTCACGGCGGTGCTGTCCCTGCTTTCCGGCGTGATCGCCTGGTTCACGCTCGAGCGCCGACAGCCGCAAAAGAAGTGAAATTCACCCGGCGCCGCGGACGCCCGGAACCCATTGCTCGAAGTCGACAATGGTGCCCATCATCGGGATGGAGAGGTCGCTGAGAAGATAGACGGCCAGGCGCGCGACATCTTCCGGCGCTATCAGCCGGCCGAAGGGCTGGCTGGCGCGCGCCTGCTCGATCCAGTCCGGTCCGTTGCCGAGCACGACCGATTGCATGTGATGCTCGCCCGGCGTTTCGGCCCAGCCGAGGTTGATGCCGTTGGCGCGGATGCGGTCGAAGCGGTGAGCCTGGGCAAGATTGCGGGTGAGGAGCGCCAGCGCCGCCTTGCTCGCGGAATAAACCGCGAGTTCGCCGAGCCCGCCGTGGGCGTTGATCGACAGAATGTTGACGATCGAGCCGCCGGCCTGCCGCGCGACGAGGTGATTGACCAGCCGCTGCATGAGAAAGAACGGTGCCCGGGCATTGACCGCGAACAGCGCGTCCCACGCTTCCGGCGTCGCGTCGGCGACAGATCCGCGCGTGGTGATCCCGGCGGCATTGACCAGACCATCGACGCGACCAAAACGCGCGAGCGCGGCATCGAAGACAACATCTGCGGCATTTGGCGATGCAAGATCGGCCGGCGCGAAATCGGCGGCTGCGCCCGCGGCGCGAAGCTCGGAGAGGATGGCTTGCGCGTCGTCAGCATTGCGGTCGCTGATCATCACGCCGGCCGCGCCGCCGCTCGCCACCGCCAAGGCGATGGCGCGGCCGATGCCCTGCGCTGCGCCGGTGACAAGGACGACCCGGCCCTCAAAGCGGACGTCCATCACACCGCTGCCGCCTCGGAGGACATCGCCATGGCGCCGCGCATCACGCCGCGCAGTTCGGCCAGACCTTTCAGACGGCCGATCAGCGAATAACCGGGATTGATGCGCGTCTTGCCGATGTCGTCGGCGAGCAGGTGGCCATGGTCGGGGCGCATCGGGATGCGCCAGTCCGCACGCCCTTCGCGCCTGCGTTTCTCCTGTTCGCGCATCAACGCGATGACGATGGCCGGCATGTCGCTCGACCCCTCAAGGTGATCGTCCTCGAAGAATGAACCGTCGGGCTCACGCTTCACATTGCGCAGATGCGTGAAATGGATGCGGTGGCCGAAGCGGTCGATCATGTCGAGCAGGTCGTTATCGGCACGCACCCCGAACGAACCGGTGCAGAAGGTGAGGCCGTTTGCCGGGCTATCGACCGCGGCGAACAGCGCGGCGACATCTGCCGCCGTCGAGACGATGCGCGGGAGGCCGTAAAGAGGAACGGGCGGATCGTCCGGATGGATGCCGAGGCGCACGCCGTATTCCTCCGCGACCGGTACGATTTCGCCGAGGAAAGCGACGAGATTGGCGCGGAGGTCGTCGGGCGTGATCCCGTCGTAGTCGGCGAGCGCTGCCTTGAAGCCGGTGCGATCGAACGTGCGCTCGGTCGCCGGCAGCCCGGCGATGAGGTTGCGCTCGAGCGTGTCGATATCGTCCTGGCTCATTGCCTTGAACCGCGCTTCTGCCGCCGCAGTCTGCGCGGACGTGTAGTCGCCGGGTGCTTTGGCACGCTTCAGCACGAACAGGTCGTAAGCGGCGCAGTCGACCGCATCGAAGCGAAGCGCGAGTCCGGTAGATGGCCGCGGGTACCTGAGATCGGTGCGCGTCCAGTCGACCACCGGCATGAAATTGTAACAAATGACATGAATGCCGGCCCGGGCGACGGCCCGGATCGAATCCTTGTACCAGCCGACGTACCGGCTCTTCGGCGCACTTCCGATCTTGATCGAATTGTGCACGGGGATGCTTTCGATCACCGACCAGGAGAGGCCGGTGGCTTCGATCACTTTCCTGCGAGCCTCGACCGCGGCATCGGTCCACGGGCTGCCGTCGTAAATCTCGTGCAGCGCCGAGACGATGCCGGTCGCGCCCGCCTGCCGGATATTGCCGAGGGATACCGGGTCGTTGGGACCGTACCAGCGGAAGCATTGCTCCATAAGATTCATCGAAAACCTCAAAACGGAGGGCACACACTGTGATGAAAAAAGAAACGCGCGGCGGGGCGGCGCGCGATTGAAGGCGACAGGGGGTTTATCTATCCTGAACCTACGCTCTGGCTCGTTGCGAGTCAGCGTAGCCGATAAACCGGCGAAGCGAAAAAGCGAAAGCAGAAAAGTGGGAGGAATAAAATCTCATGCTGAAGAAATCTGTTTTGATGGCGGCGGCGGTGCTTGCCGTTGCAGCCATGCCGGCCGGAGCCGACGCAGCCGGAAAAATCAAGATCGGCTTCCTGCCGGGCGTGGTCGATCCGTTCTATCAGGTCATGCAGAAGGGCGTTGAGGCCGCGGCTAAGGACCTCGGCATCGACGTCGTGACGCAGATCCCGCAGAGCTGGGGCGTTGAGCAGGAGAAGCCGCTGCTGGACGCCATGGTCGCCCGCGGCGATCTCAACTACATCATCTCCGCACCGGTCGATAAGGACCAGATGATTGCGCCGTTCCAGGCGGCCAACGACGCCGGCATCAAGGTCATCACCGTCGACACCTTCCTCGGCGACGGCGATTACGCCAATGGCCCGGTGAAGTTTCCACTGAGCTTCCTCGGCTCGAACAACGAGGAAGGCGGCCGCATCATCGCCGATGGCATGGCCAAGTCGATCGGCGACAAGGGCACGGTCTACCTGATCTCGACCAACCCCAACGTCTCGTCGGTCGGCGCCCGCGAAAAGGGCTTCACGGAAGAGATGAAGGAGAAGCATCCGAACATCACCGTCATCGGTCCCGACTACGATCTCGACGATCAGCAGAAGGCGACGCAGATGACCGCGACCGTCATCGAGCAGCATCCGGACCTCGCCGGCGTGTTCGGCACGAACGTGTTCAGCGCGCAGGGCGCGGCAGCCGCCGTCACCAACGCCGGGCTCGGCGGCAAGGTGGTCATCGCCTCGTGGGACGCCACTGCGGCGAACATGGAGAACCTGAACAAGGGGCTCGTGTCGCAGGTGCTGGCGCAGAAGCCGTTCGACATGGGTTATCTCGCGGTTGAGTTCGCTGCGGCTGACGCGGCTGGCGTGACCAGCCTGCCGAAGCATGTCGAGACCGGCTTCGCCATTCTCGACAAGACGAACGAGAACGATCCGAACTTCTCGCGCTTCGTCTACAAGGCGAACTAGTCCAGCCAGCCTTTACGCCGGACCGGGCGCGCCAGAGAGCGCCTCCGGTCCGGCCATTTTCAGCCGGGAGAGACAGCAGACGTGACGGTTCCTCAAGCGGAGGCAGCGATGGTGCCGGCCGTGCGGCTTTCGTCCGGCAAGCGGTTTCTGCTGCTGCTCAGCCGACTCTGGGCGTGGCTCTTCCTCGTCCTGCTCATCCTGTTTTTCGTGGTCTCCGTGCCGATCGTCGGCTCGGCGACGTTCGTCTCCATCCGCAATTCGCAGAACATTCTGACGGCAATCGTGCCTGTCGTCCTGCTCGGGCTCGGGCAGACGTTCGTCATCATCTCCGCCGGCATTGATCTGTCGGTCGGCTGGGTGATGAGTCTCGGTTCGGTGCTGTCCGCGCTTGCCATCCGCGGAAGCTTCAACGCCGGCGCGCCCGTATGGCTCGCCATCATCCTCGGATTTTTCGCCGGCGCGCTGGGTGGAACGGCGGTCGGCACCATCAATGGCGTCATCATCTCCAAGCTGAAGGTGCCGGCGTTCATCGTCACGCTTGGCACCTCGTTCATCGTGCGCGGTGTGGCGCTGCTCATGTCGGAGAATACGACAGTCATCGGACTTCCCGACATCCGCGCCTATGGCAACGAGTCGATGTTCTACTATGTGCGCGGCGGGGGCGATCAGGCCGGGTTCCACTTCCTGCACGCGCCGCCGCTGGCAACCAACATGCTGCGCCAGCTTGATCGCATTCTGCCGTGGCCGGTCGTGATCACGGCCGTGGTCGTCGCCATCGTGATGTTCATCCTGCACCGGACCCAGTTCGGACGGCACACCTATGCCATCGGCGGCAATATGGAAGCGTCGCGGCGCGCCGGCATTCCCGTCGACCGGCGCATCATCGCGATCTACGCCTTGTCTGCGACCACCGCCGGCATCGCCGGATTCCTTTCAACACTCGAGTACAACGGCGGTTCTGCGGTTATCGGCGACCCGCTGCTGCTCTCATCGATTGCGGCGGTCATCATCGGCGGCGTCAGCCTGTTTGGCGGTGCCGGGACGATTATCGGTACGGTCATCGGCTCGCTGATCATCGCGGTGCTGACCACCGGTCTGGTGATGCTGAGCGTGCCGGCATTCTGGCAGTTCATCGTCGTGGGCGTCGTGGTCATCGTGGCCGTGTTGATCGACCAGTCCCGCGACCTGATCGTGGGCCGCGGCGACGCAAGGAGCGAAACGTGAGCGATCCCGTCCTCTCTGTGCGCGATCTCACGAAGCGCTTCGGCGGCCTCACCGCGGTGAAGAGCGTGAGCTGGGATATTCAGCCCGGCGAGGTGGTGGCGCTGCTCGGCGACAATGGCGCCGGCAAATCGACGCTCATCAAATGCATCTCGGGGGTACATCAGCCAGATGCGGGAGAAATCCTGTTCATGGGCAAGCCGGTTCACTTCGCGACACCGATCGATGCGCGCCGCGAAGGCATCGAGACGATTTATCAGGACCTCGCGCTCGCCAATAATCTCGACGTGCCGGCGAACATCTTCCTCGGCCGCGAAAGGAAGAACCGATACCTCGGCGGTCTGATCAAGAC
>CAYOUO010000254.1:0-12592 GCA_964407155.1 uncultured Hyphomicrobiales bacterium
CCCGGGGAGAGGTGAACCGGCGATCAGGCCCAGCGAAAACATCTGCGGCAGGCGACGAGGCGCCAACAGTGCCGTTTCATCCCCTCGCCCCGGAGGGGAGAGGGCCGCGAAACTTGTGAGCGTCAGCGAACTAGGTGAGCGGGGTGAGGGGCGGAGATCTCTCCGGAAAGCGCAGAGCCCCCTCACCCGGACCGCCCCGCCGACGCGGCGCGGTCCGACCGCCCCCACAAGGGGAGTGGTGACGCGGCGCCTTACGCACAAGGGCGCAAGTGAAGCCGTGCCTTATGCTCGACGGCGACGGTGAAGCACCCGCTTGCCACGACGCGATGAGCGCGCCTAACGTCCGCGCCACAGAACAGGGAGGGTCACGCCATGACATCCGCGTTTTCCGTCCTCATCGCCATCCTGATCGCCGTCGCCGGCTTCGTTATCAACGTGCTGGTTGCGATGGCGACCGGCTCGACGTCGCAGTGGATCTTCTTCGTCGCCATCGCGATCGCGGTCATCGTCGCGTTCTCGGTCAAGGTGGCGGCGCAGTGGGAGCGCGTCGTGGTTTTGCGGGTCGGCAGCTTCCATGCGCTGCGCGGGCCCGGGCTGTTCTTCATGATCCCGATTGTCGACACGGTCGCGACGTGGATCGACACCCGCGTGCTGACCACCGCCTTCAATGCCGAGAAGACGCTCACCAAGGACACCGTGCCGGTCGACGTCGACGCCGTGCTGTTCTGGAAGGTGGTCGACCCGAAGAAGGCGGCGCTCGACGTCGCCGATTATCGCAGCGCCATTGGCTGGGCGGCACAGACCGCGCTCCGCGACGTGATCGGCAAGACCATCCTCTCCGACATGCTGGAGGGCCGCGAGAAGATCAGCGGCGACCTGCGGGGGATCATCGACGAGCGTACGGAGCCGTGGGGCGTCAACGTCATCTCGGTCGAGGTGAAGGACGTGCTCATTCCGGCGACGCTGCAGGACGCGATGTCGATGCAGGCGCAGGCCGAGCGCGAGCGGCAGGCGCGCGTCATCCTCGGCGATTCCGAGCGGCAGGTGGCAGCGAACTTCGCCGAAGCCGCGGCGACCTACGCCAACAACCCGACCGCGCTGCATCTGCGCGCCATGAACATGCTCTACGAGGGCCTGAAGCAGAACGGCACCATCCTCGTCGTGCCGAGCACGGCGGCCGACTCGATGCTGCTCGGCAGCGCGGTCGGTGCCGCCGCCATCACCACCGCGCTCCAGCAGCGCGGCACGCCCCCTGCCCCGCCCGCGAAAGGCACCGACCAGAGTTAGCCCGCGAAAAGCTACGCCGCGTCGGCGGCGAGCGCGGGCTCGCCGAGGGCGGCGGGCGCGAGACGGCGGCCGGCGGGGCGCCAGTCCCATGACTTGCCGGAGAGGCGGGCGATCTCCGACATCACCGTGGCGTGCCAGGTGCGGACTTCGGCGAAGCTCGGCTTGCCGTTCTCGCAACGCGGCGGGACGAGCGGCTGGCCGATGACGATCTCGATCGCCGCGCGTTCGGGCACGCGGGCGCCGCTGTCGGCGAGGCCCGGAAAGCGGATGCCGGCGGGGACGATCGGCACGCCGGTTTCGAGCGACAGCCGCGCCGCGCCGAAGCGTCCGGGAAGCAGGCGGCTGGGGTCGCGGTTCACCGTGCCTTCCGGGAAGACGCCGATCGGCCGGCGCGCTTTCAGCAGCGCCCGCGCCTGATGGAACGCCGGCTCGCGCTGCGCAAACATCGGCTTGAACAGGTTGAGCAGGCGGTAGCGCGAACGCTTGGTCGGCACGCAGATCGTGCCCGAGCGGCGCAGAATCATGCCGACGCCGGGAATGAGCCGGAACACCCAGTCCGACCAGAAATGGATGAGATTGCCGCCGCGGTGGAAGATGAGTGCGGCCGGGACCACCACCGCCTCGCGCCGGGTCGAATGATTGAGCGCGAGGATGAAGGGATGGGCGCCCTGGATGTGCTCGATGCCGGAGATCGACACGAGCTGCCGGCGCGCCACCAGCATGATGAAGCGGAAGACGATGCGGTCGAACGGCTTGAGGAATGGCAGGCGCCGGAAGAGCACGTCGCGGACGGAGGGCACCGGACCCGCCGGCTTGAACGCCTTCGCCGCCATGGCGCGCGCCCTCACCTCGGCCATGAGGCCCGGCAGGTCGGGCGCGCGGCCCGCGACCTTGCCTTCGGACACGATCGCGACGGGCGTGTTCATGGCAGCTTCCTCAGGCGGCGGCGAGCTGTCCGTGGAGAGCAGCGGACAGCGCGCTGTTGACGTAGCGGTAGAACCAGTGATTGCGGATGCGGAGACGCCGGTAGGCGGGCGCGAGCTCGAGCACCATCGTGATGCGCCGACTCTTGCAGTTGAGCTCGCCGACGTCGTGCGTGGCGACGGGACGAAAGCCGAGCACGCGCGTGTGAAAGCCGAACGGGCTGTGCGGATCGTCCTCGAACACATCGGTGATCAGGCAGGCCACCTTGCGCTCGAGGCAGGCGATGGTGACGGCCCGCATCAGCGCGGCGGCGACGAGATACTGCCCGCGGCGATCGGGCAGAACGGCGAAGCGGCCGACCTCGGCAAGATCGGGCCGGCCGATGAAATCCTCGATGCGGTTGGCGGGATCGAGCGGCGTGAGATCGTAGCGTGCATAGACCGCGACCGGCGGATTGTAGAGGATGCGCACGACGCCGGCGGCGCGGCCGGCCTCGTAGGCGACAAACCAGGCGACGTCGTCGCCGAGGATGTCCGACGACGGGAACTGCCCTTCGGCGTCCGCCACCCATTGCTTCTCCTCGCGGTACGTGGCGGCGAGCACCTTCAGCGCATCGGCGCGGCCCGCTTCGCTGACAACCTGTCTCACCAGCACCTCGGGGCGTCTTACCTCGGGACGGTCGGCCATGGTCGCTCCTTCGCGCTCCGCGTCCCCTGTCGCCCGCAAGGGCAAGCGACGACGGGACGAATCGCTGCTTTGGCGCCAAGGATGGCGAGGCTGGATTACGGGCAGATGTGATCGCGATGACGGTCCGGTGACGTTGCCGGTAGCGTTAATGAGCCGGGAAATCATTGCCGAGGCGGCTGCCGCGCAGCGCGGTTTGGCTTATAAGACGCAACATTTCCGGGCTTCTCCCGGGCTTTCCTCTCGGATTTTCGGATGACGCTGACCGCCACCATCGAGCTTGCCGAGGCGCCGGCGCGCGCGCTCGCCGCCGCGCTCGATCGCGACACGGTGCTGTGTGCCCACGCTTTCGACCTGAGCGAGCTCGCGCAGGACCGCTGGCGGATCGCCGTCTATTTCGAAACAAAGCCGGCTCAGGAAGAGCGCGCCGCGCTGGAGCGGCTTGCCGCGGAACACGACGGCGCCTTCACCATCGCGGCGCTGCCTGACGCCGACTGGGTGGCGAAGAGCCTGGCGGGGCTGAAGCCGGTTACCGCCGGGCGCTTCAACGTGCACGGCAGCCACGACCGCGGCATGACGCGTGTCAACGAGATCGGCATCGAGATCGAGGCGGGTCTCGCCTTCGGCACCGGCCATCACGGCACGACGGCCGGCTGCCTTATCGCCATCGACGATCTCGCGAAATCGCGGCCGATCGTGAACGCGCTCGACGTCGGCACCGGCTCCGGCGTGCTCGCGATCGCGCTGGCCAAGCGTACGGGCGCGCACGTGCTGGCCAGCGACATCGATCCGGTCGCGGTGGCGGTGGCGCGCGACAACGTGCGGCTGAACGGCGTCGCGGCGCAGGTGCGCACCATCGTCGCGACCGGGCTCGACCACCGGCTGATCACGGCGGCCGCGCCGTACGATCTCATCGTCGCCAACATCCTTGCCGGGCCGCTGGTCGCGCTCGCGCCGGCGATCGCGCGGCATCTCGCGCCGGGCGGCAGCGTCATCCTCTCCGGGCTGCTCGACGAACAGAAGCGGCGCGTGGCGGCGATGTACCGCGCGGTCGGGCTCACGCTGTCGCGCACGATCTCGCGCGAAGGCTGGGCGACGCTGGTGCTGGAGCGGAGGCGTCTCTCCCGGTCGTGACGGCGATTCACGAAGCCTCGCCGATGGGACGCTTCATGGCGTCCGCGAACCGGCGCACATCACTCACGAACGTGTCGATCTCTTCCGGCGACCAGTCGGAGAATGTGGCGCGGAAGAAACGCTCGCGCGCAGCATCGACGCGATCGGTCATCGCCTTGCCGGCGGCAGTAATGGCGGCGGCGCGCACGCGGCCATCGGTGGGGTGGGCGTGGCGGCTCACCAGGCCGAGTTCCTCCAGCCGCCCGACCTGGCGGCTGACGGTGGTGTAGTCGCGCCCCACCCCGTCGGCCAGTTCGACGACGCCGACCGGGCCGAACCGCTCGATGCCGACCAGCAGCGGGAACAGCGCGCGATCGAGCCGTATACCCGCGGCGCGGATGAGCATCTCGTCGCCCTGCGGCCGGTTCATCACAGTGACGATATCGATCAGCGCGCCGTGCAACTCGCGGAGCTGCCGGCCGATATGTGTATTTTGCACCTTTTTCCTTGACGCCATCGCGGCCTCCCATATATATGCATCATACACATATATTTCTGAACGAAAAGGAATGCTGCGATGAAGGCCGCCATCGTTCGCGCCGCCGGTGAAGCGCCCGTGTATGGAGACTTCGCGGAACCCGACGCCGGAAGCGGCCACGTCCGCATTGCGGTCGCGGCTTCGGCGCTCAGCCACGTGACGCGGAGCCGCGCTTCCGGCCGGCACTACAGCGCGGCGGCGGCATTTCCGTTCGTGCCGGGCATCGACGGCGTCGGCCGGCTGGATGACGGCACGCGCGTCTATTTCTTCATGCCGACGGCGCCGTGGGGCGGAATGGCCGAACGGACGGCGGCGCCCGTGACCAACTGCGTGCCGGTGCCCGACGGGCTGGATGACGTGACCGCTGCGGCAATCGCCAACCCCGGCATGTCGTCGTGGGTCGCGTTAAGCGAGCGCGCGCGGCTGAAGGCCGGCGAGACGGTGCTTGTCAACGGCGCCACCGGGACGGCCGGGCGGCTCGCCGTGCAGATCGCCAGGCATCTCGGCGCGCGAACGGTGATTGCCACGGGGCGAAGCGCTGCAGCCCTGCGGGAGACCGTGAAACTCGGCGCCGACGTGACCATTCCGCTTACCGAGGATGCAGCAGCGATGGACCGGGCGCTCGGCTCGGCGTTCGCAGCCGGCGTCGACGTCGTCGTCGACTATCTGTGGGGACGGAGCGCCGAGCTGCTGCTCATCGCCGCGGCGAAAAACGGCGCCGATGCCGTGCCGCTGCGCTTCGTGCAGGTAGGCTCGGTGAGCGGCGCCGACATCACGCTGCCGAGCGCGGTGCTGCGCGCCAAGGCGATCGAACTGACGGGAAGCGGCATCGGCAGCGTGCCGCGCGACCGCATGCTCTCCGCCATACGCAACCTGTTCGAGGCGACCGCGCCCGCCGGTCTCGCAATCGCGACCCACGCGATCCCGCTTGCGGATGTCGCGCAGGGCGGGTCGGCCGCTGACAGCCGCCGGCGGATCGTGTTCACGACGGCCGCGAAACGGACGGGCGCGGACTAAACGCTAAAGCGGGAACTGGCCGCGGCCGGCTTCGGCGAGCGCGCGGCGGTCCGAGCCGCCGGTGGCGATGCCGGCATCGTCGAGGCCGACGAGCCACGCATTGACACGGCGCCGTGGCGGCACATCGCGCACCGCGATGAGGCGCGCGACCGAGGGGCGCGGGCAGCCCCGCGAGGGCACGGCACGCACGGGAGTGTCGTCCAGCATCATCGCGGTCATCGCTTCAGTCTCCGGTTCGAACTTCCTCCCGGCACCCGGTACGTAACTGCTTCGCGCATGGCCGAGAACCGCCATTTCCGGCATGCCAGACATGAGGATATTGCATTGCGTCATAGAAATGTTGCAGTGCCGCATTCCAGCCATCTTTACTAACGGCCCGAGATCTTCTTCCAACGGGAATGCGCATTGTTCGCGCGCGTGACGATCACTAGAACCAGTCTTCATGGTCACACCCGACACGCAGACGATTCTTGCCCGTGGCGCCCCTCTTCCGTTGGGCGCGCGCCTCGCGGCACTCCGCGCGCAGTTGGCGAAGGACGGGCTGACCGGCTTCGTCGTGCCGCACGCCGACGAGCATCAGAGCGAATACCTGCCGCCTTCGGCCGAGCGGCTGGCCTGGCTGACCGGCTTCGACGGCTCCGCCGGTGTCGCGGTCGTGCTGGCGGACAAGGCAGCGATCTTCGTCGACGGACGCTACACGACGCAGGCCGCGCGGCAGGTGGACGCCGCGCACTTCGCACAGCAGCACCTGATCGAGACGCCGCCGTCGAAATGGCTCACGGCGAATCTCAGGGCCGGCGACCGGCTGGGCTACGATCCGTGGCTGATGACCGCCGCCGAGGTGAAGCGCCTCGGTGCGGTCTGCGAAGCCGCCGGCGCGGCGTTCGTTCCCGTCGCGACGAATCCCATCGATGCGCTGTGGGCGGACCGCCCCGCCGCGCCGCTCGCGCCAGTGACGCTGCACCCGGTGGCGTTTGCCGGCGAGGCGGCAGCCGACAAGATCGCGCGGCTGCAGGGGACGCTCGGCGAGAAAGGCGTCGACGCCGCCGCGATCACGCAGGCGGATTCAGTGGCGTGGCTGTTCAACATCCGCGGCGGCGACGTGGCGCACAACCCCGTGCCGCTGTCGTTTGCGATATTGCCGGCGATGGAGCGGCCGGCGCTGTTCATCGACGGGCGCAAGCTCTCCAACAGCGTGCGCGCCGCTCTCGCCGAGATTGCCGACGTGCGCGAGGCGCGCGAGCTCACCACGGCCCTGACCGAACTCGGCAAGCGTCACGCCCGGGTGCTGGTCGATCCGAACAGCGCCGCCGACGCCATCGCCGGCGCGATCCGCGATGCCGGCGGGACGATCGCCGAGGGCAGCGACCCGGTGGTGCTGCCGCGCGCGCAGAAGAACACGACCGAAATCGACGGCACGCGGCGCGCGCACATCCGCGACGGCGCGGCGATGGTGCGCTTCCTCGCCTGGCTCGACGCCAACGGCGCGAGCGGCGCCTGGGACGAGATCGCGGTGGCGGAGAAGCTGCGCGCCTTCCGCGCCGAGACGGCCAAGCGCGACGGCTCGGAGCTGATCGACCTGTCGTTCGACACCATCTCGGGCGCCGGGCCGGACGGCGCCATCATTCACTACCGCGTGACGCCTGAGACGACGCGGAAACTCGCGCCCGGCGAACTTTACCTCGTCGATTCCGGTGCGCAGTACCGCGACGGCACCACCGACATCACGCGTACCGTCGCCATCGGCACGCCGACGGCGGAGATGCGCGACCGCTTCACGCGCGTGCTGAAGGGCCACATCGCGCTGGCGCTGGCGCGCTTTCCGGCGGGCACCAGCGGGGCGCGGCTCGATGCCCTGGCGCGCGCGGCGCTATGGCAGGCGGGGCTCGACTACGACCACGGCACCGGCCACGGCGTCGGCTCGTTCCTGTCCGTGCACGAGGGGCCGGCGCGCATCTCGAAGCTCGGGCACGTGGCGCTCGAGCCGGGCATGATCCTCTCCAACGAGCCGGGCTACTACAAGGTCGGTGCCTACGGCATCCGCATCGAGAACCTGCTCCTGGTGCGCCCCGCCGAGGCGGTCCCGGGCGGCGAGCGGCCGATGCTGTCGTTCGAGACGCTGTCGCTGGCGCCAATCGACCGGCGGCTGATCGAGCCGGCGCTGCTCACTGCCGCCGAACTCGGCTGGCTCGACGCCTACCACGCGCGGCTCGCGCCGGCGCTCGGCCACCTGCTCGACGACGGCGAGCGGCGCTGGCTCGCGGCGGCCGCGGCGCCGGTTGCGACTCCACCCACCGCCTTCGGCGGTCCCCCCTCCCCGTAAACGGGGAGGGATCAGGTCGCGCGTGTCATGCTGGGTGCTGCCCCTTTCCCGCCTTTCCCGCGACCACTCCGGCGTGACGCCACCGCCGCATCCAATCTCCGCTTCCCCCGCGAAAGCGGGGGTCCACGGAGTGCCGAAGGGCCGACCGTCGAAAATTCGCGCGCGCCCGTTCCGAGGTTGGTGCAATGCGCCCGAACCCTGGACCCCCGCTTTCGCGGGGGAAGCGGAGGGAGGACGCACGTCGGGCCGGGAATCCCGGGGAAGAAGACTTGACCCCCGCCATAGCCGGGGTGGCGGTGGTGAATGATTGCCGCCGTCAGCGCCCGCCAGGCACTGCGCAGGTGCCGTCCCCACCCACCGCCTTCGGCGGTCCACCCTCCCCGTAAACGGGGAGGGATCGGGTCGCGGGTGTCATGCTGGGTCCTGCCCCATTCCGCCTTTCCCGCGAAAGCGGGAATCCAGGGGCTGGGCGATGGAGGCTGACGTCGAGGGCGGGCGCGGCAGCACGCCCTGGACCCCCGCTTTCGCGGGGGAAGCGGGGAGCAACGGACCGCCCCTCTTCCGGCCCTCGTTTGCGCTCGGGCGTTCGGAACTCAGTCCACCAGACTGATCGATCGCGGCCTAGCCACGACCGCAGCTCTTCCGGCCCTCGCCAAAATGGCTCGGGCGTTCGGAACTTCGATCAGTCCACCGGACTGATCGATCGCGGCCTAGCCGCGACCGTTCCTCACCCCTGCCGGGCTTTGAAGCGGCGGTTGGTCTTGTTGATGACGTAGACGCGGCCCTTGCGGCGCACGAGCCGGTTGCCGCGATGACGCGCACGCAGCGAGCGGAGGGAGTTGCGGATCTTCATGGCGCTCTGGGCTTCTCAAGCAAATGAGCGCGGAAACGTGGTCCGCGCTCGGGTTTGGCGCGGAAAATATGAGGACGACGGGAGGGTGTCAAGGCGACGCGGAAATCTGCCGGAACCTACTTGAATCTCAGCGTTTCCACGTCCCGGCTGCCGAGGAACCAGTCGCGCGCCGCCACCTCCTCGAACACGATCCACACATCCGTCTCCGGCAGCCCCGTCGCGGCGGCGATCGAGCGGGCGATGTCGCGGCTGATCGCGGCCTTCTTGCCGGCGGGGTCGGCGGCGATCGCCTCGCGCACGACGCGTATGGTGACAAAAGGCATGGGTTCTCCTATTGGCGGACCAGCCGTTCGCGGCCGTAGAGCAGCATCATGCCGACAATCACGATGCCGTAGATGATCTGCCGGCCGGCTTCCGGCATCTGCATGACCGAGAGGATCGACTGCAGCAGCGTGATGAGGATGACGCCGGCCACCGTGCCGAGATAGGTGCCGCGGCCGCCGAGGATCGAGGTGCCACCGAGCACGACCGCCGCGATCGACGGCAGAAGATAGGCGTCACCCATCGACTGCGCCGCCTTCGACGCGTAGCCAGCGAGCAGGATGCCGCCGATTGCGGCGAGCGCGCCCGAGATGGCGAAGGTGGTCATCACCACGCGCCGCGTATTGATGCCGGACAGGTAGGCCGCCCGCTCGCGGTTGCCGATGCCGTAGATGGCGCGGCCGAAGGTGGTGCGCGTCAGCAGGAACACGGCGAGCGCGCCGACGATCGCCCACACGATCACGGCGTTGGGCAGGCCCGGAACGAGGAAGCCGGTCGCGATGTAGCGCATCGGAACCGAGGCGGTATCCTTGGGCGAGAAGCCGCCCGAGTAGACGACCATCAGGCCCTGCGCCACCGCGTTGGTGGCGAGCGTGATGATCATCGAGGGAATGCGCAGGTACGCGACGCCGAACCCATTGAGCAGGCCGAGCGCGACTCCGCACAGAATGCCGAAGGGAATGCCGAGGATGACGCCCGCCGTGCCGTAGGACGAGGCGAGCGAGGCCATCATCGCGCCGGTGGTCACCACCCACGGCACCGACAGGTCGATCTGGCCGAGCAGGACGACGAGCATCATGCCGGTGGCGATGACGCCGAGGAACGAGGCGACCTTGAGCTGCTGCAGCAGATATTCGAGCGACAGGAAATTGCGCGAATAGAGGCTGCCGACGAGCAGGAGAACGACGATGCAGGCAAACGCCGTGAGGACGGCGGGATCGACGTTGCGCAGGAAGGCCGGCCGGCGGGACCCGCGCGCGCGGTCGTTGGCGGCTTCCGTCATCCGAACCACTCCAGTCGATTGCGCACGCGGAAGAGCCCGAACGCGCCGAGGCTGACCGCGATCATCAGCACCACGCCCTGGAAGAGCGGCTGCCACAGCGGGTCGAGGTTGAAGACGAACAGGAGGTCGCCGATGGTGCGGAAGGCGAGCGCCCCGAAAATCGCGCCGATCGCACTGCCCTTGCCGCCGAACAGCGAGACGCCGCCGAGGACGACCGCTGCGATCGAGAACAGCGTGTAGGTGTTGCCGGAGGCGAGCGCCGCCTCGCCGGTATAGGTGAAGAAGGTGAGGAACAGCCCGCCGATCGAGGCGAGCAGCCCGGCCAGCGCATAGGCGGCGAACTTGGCGCGCCGCACCGGCACGCCGGACATATAAGCGGCGACCTCCGACGAGCCGACCGCATAGGCGGCGCGCCCTGTGACCGAGCGGCTGAACGGCACCCACACGACGATGACGACGACGGCGAGTACGACGAGGCTCGCCGGAAATACGTCGAACACCTTGCCGGTGAGGAGGTCGGCGAGGTCGCTGTTGACGCTGCCGCCCGGAAACGGCCTGAGCAGCAGCGCGACACCGAAATAGATCGCGCCGGTGGCGATCGTGGTCACGATCGGCTGCAGCCGGCCGAAGATGACGATGGCGCCGTTGAGCGCGCAGCACAGCAGGCCGACGACGAGCACGCCGATGACGCCGAGCGCCGTGTGCAGCGGATCGCCGACCACGATCCACGACGCCAGGCAGTTGGTGAGCGTGAACGTCATGCCGACCGACAGGTCGATGCCGGCGGTGAGCACGACCAGCGCCTGCGCCATGGCGACGAAGGCGAGCAGCACGCCCGTGTTGGCGGCGGTCTGCCCGATGTTCGACAGCGCCGTCACGCTGAAGCCGTTGCTCTGCACGGCCGGGTGATTGGCGACGTAGATGATGAACATCACGACGAAGATGCCGACCGCGAGCAGCGTGCCGCGCTGCTCGGCGAACCAGTAGCGCCACTCCTTCACGACGCGCCTCCCACTATCGCGCGGCCGGCCTCGCCGCTCTGGATGTTGAGCGCGCTGGCGATCAGCGCGCGCTCGGTGATCTCGGCGCCGACCAGCTCGCGCTTGACCGCGCCGCCGTAGAGCACGAGCACGCGGTCGCAGCACCCGATCAGCTCGTCGTAGTCGGTGGAGTAGAACACGATCGCGGCGCCGGCGTCGGCCAGCCGGCGCAGCAGCTGGTAGATCTCCTGCTTGGTGCCGACGTCGATGCCGCGCGTCGGGTCGTTGAGCAGGATGATTCGCGGCTGGTTCATCAGCCACTTGGCGATCACGACCTTCTGCTGGTTGCCGCCGGAGAGCGAACCGACCGGGATCGCGGTGCCGTCGGTGCGGATGGCGAGGAGCTTGATCATCTCGTCGATCAGCCGCGTCTCCTCCACCGTGTCGATTACCAAGCCGTGCGAGATGCGGTCGAGCGAGGCGAAGGACAGGTTTTCGCGCACGGTCATCGGCAGCATCAGCCCCTCGGTCTTGCGGTCCTCGGGGATGAGCGCCATGCCGATCGCCGGGCTCTTGGCCACGGACGGGCTCGAGATCGACACCGGCTTGCCGTCGACGAGAAGCTCGCCCGAACAGCCGCGCAGCACGCCGAAGAGCGCCAGCAGGAGTTCGCGCTGACCCTGCCCGTCGAGGCCGCCGAGGCCGACGACCTCGCCCGGACGCACCGACAGCGAAATATCGTTGAGGCGGTCCGTCCACGACAGTTTGCGCGCCTCGAGGATCGGCGCCTTTGTCTGCGACACCGTCGCCAGCTTGGGCGGAAACACGTTGCTGTATTCGCGCCCGATCATCAGCTCGACGACCTCGTTGTCGCTCTTGGTGCCGGCCTCGTAGGTGGCGACGTTCTTGCCGTTGCGGAACACCGTGCAGTCGTCGGCGAGCTCGGCGATCTCGTGCATGCGGTGCGAGATGTAGAGGAGCGCCAGCCCCTCGGCGCGCAGCCGCTTCAGCACCTGGAACACGCGCGTCACGTCGGAGGCGGTCAGTGCCGAGGTCGCCTCGTCGAGGATGAGGATGCGCGGCTTGCGCGCCAGCGCCTTGGCGATCTCCACCATCTGCCGGCGCGACAAGGGCAGGTCCTTGACCAGCGCCTTCGGATGGATATCGGCCGCGCCGGCGCGCGCCAGCGCCTCCTCGGCGATCTTGCGCTGGGCGGCGCGGTCGATCATGCCGAAGCGCTTCGGCGGATGCGAGATGACGACGTTGTCGGCGACCGAGAGCTCCGGGATCAGCGACAGCTCCTGGAAGATGCAGACGATGCCGGCGGCGTTCGCCGCGGCGGGCGTCGGAAAGCGCACCTCGCGGCCGTCGAGCGTCATGCGGCCCTCGTCGGCGGCGACGACACCGGCCATGATCTTGATGAGCGTCGACTTGCCGGCGCCGTTCTCGCCGACCAACGCGTGCACCGCACCGGGACGCAGCGCGAGGCTGACGTCGTCGAGCGCCTTCACGCCAGGGAAGCTCTTGCTCACATGGGTGAGCTCGAGAA
>CAYOUO010000255.1:0-6134 GCA_964407155.1 uncultured Hyphomicrobiales bacterium
CAGTCGGGCAAGTCGTCACCCAAGTCGACTCCGCGTCACCGGCCGCCAAATACGGCGACATCCCATTTCAGTACATCGACCTTAGCTCGACAGACCAAGGTCGCGTTACAGGTGCCAGATCACTCAAAGGCACGGAGGCGCCGTCCAGAGCGCGACAGCCCGTTAGACAGGGTGATACCCTTTACTCCTGCGTTCGCGTCGCCAGCCAGACTCTCTGGTGGCGATCCAGTTGTCGGCGAACTCCCGAAAGGTCGGTCCCTCCTTCGCGACCCGCACTCGTCGTGCCGCTTTCGCATGCTGAATGGGATCGACGCCCTCCAGCAGCAGCTGACGGTTCCGGAAAGCTTGTGTTCGTGCTTCGGCGAGCGAGACGAGTTCAACGGGCCCCAGCCCCATGTCATGCGATCGCCGATCCTTCATGTAACGAAAGATCCACGATTTCGAGCCACGGTCGGTGATCTGGAGATAGAGGCCATCGCCATCATGGACGCGGCCTTTTGCCGTCAGCGCTTTGACCTTTGTCGCCGTCAATGTGCCCATCGGGGCCAATCCTCTTCCGAACTCTCGTTTAGGGGTTTAACCCCTAAATCGAGACCGGATCAACCCGAAACAGGGCGGGCCACAGCGAGATTGAAATCAAGCTAAACGCTTAGTTTTCAAGGCTTCTGCGGGTCAGTGCGTGATTGGACGAGAGGGGCTCTGGCGGAGAGGGTGGGATTCGAACCCACGGTACGCTTGCACGCACAACGGTTTTCGAGACCGTCCCAATCGACCACTCTGGCACCTCTCCGCGGTCGGCGCGCGACCATACACGAGACGCCGCCGCACGCAACGTCGCCGTGTCCCGCCGGAAGGCGGCGTTTACGAAAGCGGGAGAATTGGCGACCGCCAGGGGAACCAGTCTGGCAACGGCGACTTTTGATTCACATCTAGGCTGATAAGGCATGCAGGCTTAGAGCAATCCTGCCCGTCCCAGAGTATTCTGCACAGTTCTCCGCCGCCCGTCCGAAACCGCCCGCCGCCAAGGAGCACGCAATCCATGGTTACCAATCCTGAAAAAGACTTCCAGACCGATATCGAGGCGATCCGTGCCGATATTGCCGCGCTCACCGACACAGTGGGGAAACTCGCCGCTGAAGCGCTCAAGGCGAAGTCGGCGCTGGGCGGAAACGTGAAATCAGCGGCCAGGAACGCCGGCAAGGTAGGTGAAGAATTGTGGGAGGAGACGCAGCAGCTTGGCGCCGACACGGCCGATGCCGCGTTCGATGCCGCCGGCGCCGGCGTCGCCTCGCTCGAAACGCAGATCCGCAGGAACCCGATGAGCGCCGTGTTGGTCGCGCTCGGCGTCGGCTTCCTTCTCGGGATCGTCGGACACCGGTAGTCCATGCTGAACTGGCTGATCTCGGGTGTCGGCGCCGGCCTGCTCAAGGGCGAGGTCAGCGCGCGGCTTGAGCGCGTGGGCCGCCACGTCGCGCTGACGGTCCTCGCGCTCGTCCTGTGGCTGGTGGCGCTCGGCTTCGCGATCGCCGCGCTGGTCAACTGGCTGGCTGAGCAGCTCGGCCCCGTGGCGGCGTGCGGGATCGTTGCCGCCTCGTTCGCCATCCTTGCGATCATCATCCAGGTGACGCTCCGCCTGAGCCGCGGCCGACCGCGGCCGCAGCCCTCGCCCCTCCTGTCCGGCCTGACGGGCGGCGAAGAGTTCGCAAACGCCGGCCCGCTCGGGCTGGTGGCCGTGATCGCCCTGCTCGGCTTTCTGCTCGGCCGGCAGGCGCGCCGGCGCTGAAACTGCGGGCCGTCGGGTCTTTTCCTTCAGCCCTGATGCAACTTGACAGCAGGGTCGCCGTGCCTATAGTGCGCGGCAATCGGCGCGGCATTTCCCGCGCCCTTTTGATTTCTTGAGAAAACGGCCGATCCGCCCGGGCTTCCGGCTGTCGCGGTGCGGCCAACAGAGCGACTGTCAGATCATGTACGCGATCATCAGAACCGGCGGCAAGCAGTACAAGGTCGCTGCCGACGATACCATCGAGATCGGACGCCTTCCTGGCGAGAAGGGCGACACCGTCACCTTCGCCGAGGTGCTCGCGCTGGGCGGCGATACGGTGACGCTCGGCAGCCCGCTGATCGGCGGCGCCAGCGTTGCGGCGGAGATCGTCGAGCACGGCCGCGCGCCGACCGTTCTCGTCTTCAAGAAGCGCCGCCGGCAGAATTCGAAGCGCAGCCGTGGCCACCGCCAGCATCACACGGTGGTCAGGATCAAGGAGATCCTGACCGGCGCGAAGGCGTCGTAGGAATAAGGAGAGACTGCCATGGCACACAAGAAAGCAGGCGGCTCCTCGCGCAACGGCCGCGATTCGGCCGGCCGCCGCCTCGGCGTGAAGCGTTTCGGCGGCGAGAATGTGCTCGCCGGCAACATCCTCGTTCGTCAGCGCGGCACCAAGTGGCAGACCGGCACCGGCGTCGGCCTCGGCAAGGATCATACGATCTTCGCGACCGTCGACGGCGTCGTCACGTTCAAGACGAAAGCCAACGGTCGTACGTTCGTATCCGTCGTCCCGGCCAATCAGGCCATGGAGGCAGCGGAATAGCCGGCCAGAAATTTCGCCGGCGTCACATCGACCCCGGCGGTTCAGGAGAGTTCAAGGGGGAGATGGGATGCCATCTCCCCTTTTTTCTTGCCTGAACGGAGAAGATTATGGGCACCGGGGGCAGTGGTAGTGAAGAGGCGTTCGGAGTTCACCTGCGGGTCGGCACGGGCCGCCTGTGGCTGCGGCCGGTCCAGCCGGTAGACGAACCGGCACTGGCATCCATGGCGGCCACGCTCGCCGTCGCCGCCAACCGCTGCGCCACCATCGCTCCTGACGCCGGCGTCCGTTTTGCCGTCATCGAGGTGGCAACAGGCGCCCTCATCGGCGCGGCGGAGTGCGGACCGTCCGGTCTCGGCACCGGGGTCGAGGTGACGGTGTGGATCGCCGAGCCGTGGTGGGGCCGCGGGCTGGGCACCGAGGCGACGCAGGGGCTCATCGATCATGCGTTCCGCGATGGCGCTGTCGACCGCGTCTGGTGCCTCAGCCGCGTCACAAATCCGCGCGGCCGCCGCCTGATCGAGAAATGCGGATTCCAGTTCCGCGGCGCCGGCATGGTTCGCCTCGCCGGGCGCGGGGCCTTTCCGATCGAGCGCTTCTGCCTCGACCGAAGAAGCTGGGCGAGCCTGAAGGCGTGGGGCTCGGCCGCCAGCGCCTTCCCGGCCGCGACGGCAGGAACCGCGGCCTGACGTCCGTCGCCGGCGCGCGGCCTCGCTCCTTGCACCGGGCGGCGAGGTCGCGCATACCGGTCCGGAAAGCGAGCCCGCACGTCCGGGCGATCCGATGACACCCCGATGAAGTTCCTCGATCAGGCGAAGATTTACATACGGTCCGGCGACGGCGGCGCCGGGTCCGTGTCGTTCCGCCGCGAGAAATTCATCGAATACGGCGGTCCGGACGGTGGCGATGGCGGCAAGGGCGGCGACGTCTACGCCGAAGCGGTCGCCAACCTGAACACGCTCATCGACTACCGCTACCAGCAGCATTTCAAGGCGAAGGGCGGCGGCCACGGCATGGGCAAGGACCGCGCCGGCGCCGGCGGTCCCGACCTCGTCGTCAAGGTACCCGTCGGCACCGAAATCCTCGACGAGGACGGCGAGACGCTGCTCGCCGATCTGGCCCACGAGGGCGACCGCGTCCTGCTCGCGCGCGGTGGCAACGGCGGCTTCGGCAACGCCCACTTCAAGTCGTCGACCAACCGCGCGCCCCGCCGCGCCAATCCCGGTCTGCCGGGCGAGGAGCGCTGGATCTGGCTGCGCCTGAAGCTGATCGCCGATGCCGGGCTCGTCGGTTTGCCCAACGCGGGCAAGTCGACGTTCCTCGCCGCCGTGTCGTCGGCGCGCCCGAAGATCGCGGATTATCCCTTCACCACGCTGACGCCCAATCTCGGCGTCGCCCGCATCGACGGCCGCGAGTTCGTGATCGCCGATATTCCCGGCCTGATCGAGGGCGCGCACGAAGGCGCGGGTCTCGGTGACCGCTTCCTCGGTCACGTCGAGCGCTGCGCGGTGCTGCTTCATCTGGTCGACGCCACCGCCGACGACCCGGTGGCGAACTACGAGACGATCCGCGCCGAGCTCGCCGCCTATGCCAACGGGCTCGACGAGAAGCCGGAAGTCGTCGCGCTCTCCAAGATCGACGCGGTCGACAAGAAGAGCGCCGATGCCCTCCGCCAGCAGTTCCGCAAGAAGGTCGGCATCCGCCCGCTGATCGTTTCGGCGGTGAGCGGCGAGAATGTCGATACGGTGCTGCGCGCGCTGGCGCAGCCGATCGCGGAAGAACGCGAGGCGCGCGCTCTCGTGGTCTCCACCGCGGCGGCGCAGATAACGCACCGCAGGACCTGAGCCGTGAAGCGCAAGCCGGAAGACTTCCGCCGCATCGTGATCAAGATCGGCTCGGCGCTCCTGGTCGACCGTGCCAGTGGCAAGCTGCGCACCGCATGGCTGGAATCGCTCGCCACGGATATCGCCCGTCTTGCCAAGGGCGGCCGCGAGATCCTGGTCGTTTCCTCCGGCGCGATCGCGCTCGGCCGCGGCGTGCTCGCCCTGCCGCGCGGCGCGCTGAAGCTCGAGGAGAGCCAGGCCGCCGCCGCGGTCGGCCAGATCGCGCTCGCCCACGCCTGGACCGAAACGCTGCACAAGGTCGGGCTCACTGCCGGCCAGGTCCTGCTCACGCTCGGCGACACCGAGGAGCGCCGCCGCTACCTCAATGCCCGCTCCACCATCGCGACTTTGCTCAAGCTCCGCGCCGTGCCGGTCATCAACGAGAACGACACGGTGGCGACCAGTGAGATTCGCTATGGCGACAACGACCGCCTCGCCGCGCGGGTCGCCACCATGATGAGCGCCGATCTCCTCGTGCTGCTTTCCGACATCGCCGGCCTTTACACGGCGCCGCCGCAGCAGAACCCGCAGGCGACGCTGATCGAGACGGTGGAGAAGATCACGCCCGAGATCGAGGCGATGGCGGGCGGCGCCGGCTCCGAGCTGTCGCGCGGCGGCATGGAGACCAAGATCGCGGCGGGCAAGATCGCGACGCAGGCGGGCACGGCGATGGTGATCGCCTCCGGCCATGGCGACCATCCGCTGGCGCGCATTTCCGGCGGCGAGAAATGCACATGGTTCCTGCCCGACGCCAATCCGGTGACGGCGCGCAAGCGCTGGATTTCCGGCGGCCTCGCCACCCGCGGCCTCGTCGTCGTCGATGCCGGCGCGGTTAAGGCGCTCCGCGCCGGCAAGAGCCTGCTTCCCGCCGGCGTCAAGCGCATCGAGGGTGCAGTCCAGCGTGGCGACGCGGTCGAGATCAGATCAGAAAGCGGCGAGGAAATCGGCCGCGGCCTCGTCGCCTACGATGCCGACTATGCCGTGAAGATCGCCGGCCGCAATTCGAGCGAGATCGAGGCGATCCTCGGATTTTCCGGCCGTGCCGAGATGATCCACCGCGACGACATGGCGCTGCGCGGCGAGTAGTTACCGTTCCGGCGCCGCCTCCGCCGAAGGCGGCAGTCCCGCTTTCTGCTCGCGAAAGAAAATGAACAGCCCGGCGCCGATGATGATCGCCGCGCCCACGATGACCTGCAGCGATGGCAGATTGCTGAAGAAGAAGTAGCCGAAGATTCCGGCCCACACGATCATCGTATACTGGTATGGCACCACCACCGAAGCCGGCGCCAGCGCGAGCGAGCGCGTGATGGACAGGATCGCCAGCAGCGCCGCCGCGCCGAGCGCGGCCATCAGCGTGGCGTCCCACCAGTGCGCGACCGGCTGCCACAGGAACGGCGCCGCGACGACACCGACCACAACGCCGCCGACGATCTGCCACGCCGTCATCACGGTCTCCGACGTCTGGCGGAGCGCCCGTGTCATCACCAGGAAGACCGAGTAGACGATGCTGCCGGCGAAGGCGATGAACGCATACGGACCGAACGAGGTCGCCGAGGGGCCGAGCGCGATCACCACGCCGAGGAAGCCGATGAGCACCGCCGCCCAGCGCCGCCAGCCGACTTTCTCGCGCAGGAAAAGCGAGGCCATCACCGTCACGTAGATCGGGCCT